>CALJNJ010000093.1 GCA_937981945.1 uncultured Caulobacterales bacterium
TATATTAGTGTCGAATGCGGGCCTGACCCGCGACGGATTATTGATGCGGATGAAGGATGAGGACTGGGAAACGGTCATCAAAGTCAATTTGGAGGCCTATTTCCGTCTGTCCAAAGCCTGTTTGCGCGGTATGATGAAGGCCCGATTCGGCCGAATAATCGGAATCACCTCCGTTGTTGGTGTCACCGGCAACCCCGGACAGACAAATTATGCAGCGTCCAAAGCCGGTATGATCGGATTTTCAAAATCACTGGCTCAAGAAGTCGCCAGCCGCGGCGTTACCGTCAATTGTATTGCCCCCGGTTTTATAGCTTCGCCCATGACCGATGCGCTCAATGATGCCCAAAAAGACGCTATTTTAGGGCGGATTCCCGCAGGAACACTGGGTTCAGGGGATGATATTGCCAATGCAGCGCTTTATCTGGCCAGTCAGGAAGCCGCTTATGTGACGGGCCAGACCCTGCATGTGAACGGCGGAATGGCGATGATTTAGAGGCCAATTTTATTGGTTAATACAGGGTAGTCACAGGCGCTGAGGTGTGTTAGATGCCCCGCCGATAACGCAATGGCCTTGTAATTTGAGGGATAACCCTTATCTCTCGGGCCTGAACCGCCGCACATTGCGGCTTATAAAAGGAAGAAAATATGTCAGATATTTTGGACCGCGTAAAAAAGATGGTCATTGAGCATCTGGATGCGGACGAAGATAAGGTAACTGAAAAGGCTCACTTTATCGATGATTTGGGCGCTGACAGCCTGGACACTGTTGAGCTTGTCATGGCTTTTGAAGAAGAGTTTGACCTTGAAATTCCTGATGATGCCGCTGAGCACATTCAGACAGTTGGTGACGCAGTAAAATTCATCACTGAAAAATCTGCTTAAGGCAGGTTTGAGATTGCAATGCGGCGGGTAGTTGTCACCGGACTTGGTCTTGTCTCTCCCGTCGGTTGCGGCGTTTCCACAGCTTGGGAACGCGTTAAAGCCGGAACCTCCGGCGCCGGAAAAATAGAACATTTTGAAACCGAAGACTTAGCCTGCAAAATTGCGGCTATGGTGCCGAAGATCGATGGGCAAGGCGGCGGTGGTCCCGACATTGAAGGATCCTTTGACCCGGACGCCATTATGCCGGCCCGTGAGCGCAAACGGATCGACGAATTTATCCTTTATTCTATCGCGGCCGCTGACGAAGCAGTAGCTGATTCAGGCTGGCAACCCGGCGAAGATAACCTTGAAGGCCAAGAACGTACGGGCGTATTATTCGGCTCGGGCGTGGGCGGTCTGCAAACCACATATGAAGCGTCGTTAAAGCTCGCGGAAAAAGGCCCGCGGCGCTTAAGTCCTTTTGTTATACCGGGCATGCTGATTAATTTGGCATCCGGACAGATTTCTATCCGGCACGGATTTAAAGGGCCCAACCATAGCGTTGTGACCGCGTGCGCGACCGGCGCTCACGCCATTGGAGACGCAGCCCGACTTATCCGAAACGGCGACGCCGATGTGATGATCGCCGGCGGCGGTGAAGCGGCGATTTGCCGATTAGGCATTGCCGGTTTTGTCGCCTGCCGCGCCATGACGACGGGCTATAATGATCAACCGGAAAAAGCCTCCCGACCTTATGATGACGGCCGGGACGGATTTTTAATGGGTGAGGGCGCCGGCGCCCTCGTGCTCGAAGAATATGAACACGCCAAAGCGCGCGGCGCCAAAATTTACGCCGAGTTTAAAGGTTATGGTCTGTCGGGGGATGCTTACCATATTACAAGCCCTGCGCCTGACGGTAACGGCGGCTATCGCGCTATGAAAGCCGCGCTCGATAATTCAGGACTGGATGTTTCGGATATCGGATATGTCAACGCACACGGAACATCGACACCGGTGGGTGATGAGCTGGAAATACGGGCCGTTGAGCGCCTGTTTGGCGGCAGTCCTGAAGGGGTTTGCATGTCATCCACAAAATCGATGACCGGGCACTTACTGGGCGCAGCAGGCGCTATCGAAACTATTTTTACGATTTTGGCCCTACGGGACCAAATTGCGCCGCCGACCATTAATTTGGAAAACCCTAATGTGGAAACCTCCATCGATTTGGTGCCGGGGAAAGCCAAGCCGCTGAACTGCAGCGCGGCAATGTCAAACTCATTTGGATTTGGCGGAACCAATGCAGCGCTCATATTTGCAAAGGCCCCGACTGAGTAATTATGGGGCGCAAAACCTTTTCCAAGAAAAAATCAACAAAGCCGGAAAACACGCAGCCGGAAAAACAAGCTGACCCAAAGACCCGCTCCGGAAAAGGGCTGTTGTTCTTTATCGGAACCATGGGGCTTTTGACCTTTTTTGCCGGCGTATTATTCACCGGTTGGAACTACCTTCAATATCAATTCACCAAGACCGGTCCGTCGGTCAGCGAGCAGATTTTTACCGTGCCGAAGGGCGCCGGCACGTCGGCGATTGCCGCGAAATTGGAAAAAGAAGGCCTGATCGATAAAGCGGATATGTTTAAGGTCATGATCCGCATGGACAAAGTTGACGGTACGCTCAAAGCGGGCGAGTTCAAAATTCCGGCCGAAGCCAGCATGCGGGACATCCTCAAGGAACTCAAAGACGGCAAAGCTATTCTCTACCCGTTTACGGCGCCGGAAGGCCTGACAAGTGCTCAGATTATGCGGGCCATGGCAAGCGTTGAGACATTGGTTGACGATAGTCCTGATGTGCCGGCCGAAGGAACATTATTGCCGGAAACCTATATGACGCCGCGGGATATGAAGCGCTCGGATCTGATAGAAAAAATGAAAAAAGCGCAAACGGATTTGCTCGATGAGCTTTGGGAAAATCGTCAGGAAAACCTTCCGATTAAAACGAAAGAAGAGGCCATTATATTGGCTTCTGTTGTGGAAAAAGAAACCGGCGTAATCTCAGAAAGAGATGTGGTGGCGGGTCTGTTTATCAATCGTCTGCGAAAAGGCATGCGACTGCAATCCGATCCGACGATCATATACGGCCTGACCAAGGGCGAACCATTAGGCCGGGGAATTCGGGTTTCCGAAATCGCGGGGGTCACCGATTGGAATACCTATCAAATGGACGGTCTGCCGAAAACGCCGATTTGCAATCCCGGCCGTGAGGCCTTTGCAGCCGTCCTGCAACCGGCTGAAACGGATTATATTTATTTTGTCGCCGACGGTACGGGCGGTCATGTGTTTGCGAAAACGCTTTCCGAGCACAATGATAATGTGAGAAATTGGCGTAAGATTGAACGCAAAATCAGGCAGGCCCAAGCGGCGGCAAAACAG
>CALJNJ010000094.1 GCA_937981945.1 uncultured Caulobacterales bacterium
TATCGCGCGGCGGATTAAAACTCGATCACGCTTTGCGGGTTTTTAAAGTCTCGGCGGCGGGCAGGATTTGTTTGGATATCGGGGCGTCGACCGGCGGATTTACGGATGTCTTGCTGCGCGCGGGCGCGGCCAAAATATACGCGGTCGATGTAGGGCGCGACCAGCTCCATCAAAAGCTTCGCCTTGAGCCGGCCGTTATCTCAATGGAACAAACCGATGCGCGAAATCTAACCCGAGGCATGTTTGATGATCTACCGGATTTGTTGGTCTGCGATGCCAGTTTCATCTCTTTGGCCAAGCTATTGCCGGTGCCCTTATCCCTGGTGGAGCCGGGCGCGGAATTGGTCACTTTGGTCAAGCCGCAATTTGAAGTCGGGAAAGATTATGTGGGGAAGGGCGGTATCATCAAAGATCAAGCGCGGGCGCGACAAAGCCTGGATGACATTGCGAACTTTTTGAAAAGCGCCGGATGGAAAATTGAAGGCTCGGATCTGTCGCCCATAAAAGGCGGGGACGGCAATACGGAGTATCTCCTTCATGCCCGTAAAACGAAAAATCCCGGCTAAAAAGCCGGGACTTAATTTTATTCTAGTGTCTGCGGTAACGATTATGGACGTGGTGGTGACGACGTCTCTGGTGGTGACTGCGATAGCGCGGCCGATAGTGGTTACGGCTGCCGTAATAACTGCGTCCGCCGCCATAATAGGACCCTGAGCCTAAATTAATGCTGATCGACGGACGGCTGTAATAGGAGCTGCCATAATAAGGCGTGCTGTATCCGGTCGAGTAATAGCGCGGCGCCGAATAATAGGTCGAGTGACCATAGGACGGGTAGCTATAGCTCGGATAGCGATTATACGTATTATTGTAATAACCGCCTTGATGGCCGTAACCGGAATTGTAACCGCTGTTATAATGGCTGCCGCCGTAATTATTGTAGCCGCGATTACTACTGCCTGAGATCGCATAGCCGGCAGCGCCGCCTAAGACTGCGCCCAGTGCCGTGCCTTCATCCTGCACATCGCCTGCGGCCAAATTTGATCCGAGTACGCCGCCGGCGATGGCGCCGATTGCCGTTCCCAAAATACGGTCGCCGCCGCTGTTTTGATGACGATGGTGATATCCGTTGTCGTGGGCTGAAGCCGTGACCGGCATAGCCGTCATCATCGCCGCTGCACCCAAAATGATAGCGAATTTTATTTTCATTGAGTTTTCTCCTTCAAACCCGATTTAAAGTTACAGCGTGCGTCCCGGCATCTGCAACGTCCCCATAAAGGTTAATATGCATTAATGTTTTATGGAAATCAAAGACTAGACTCACATAAAAAAAGCGGCCCGAAGCCGCTTAATTTAAACTTTTTCAATCGCTTAGCACTTAATGCGGCGACCCAAATCATCATAACGTGCATTTGATCCGCCGCCATAGCAATAAACGCCGCCGGTTGACATGCCGCGAAGAGCAGGGCCGGTCGATGTCACAACATTGCCGATCGGCTGTGTCACGGTCTGATTTTGCAGGGTTGTCACCTGCTTTTGAACCGTAACCGGCTTCATGACGGTTTGCTGCTGCATTTCAGTCACGGACTTCATCACTGTTTCGGACTTATATTCCGTATGCGGCTGCAATTCTGTGTGCGGCTGCATTTCAGTGTGCGGCTGCATTTCCGTATGCGGCTGCATTTCCGTGTGTGGCTGCATCTCAGTGTGCGGCTGCATTTCAGTGTGCGGCTGCATTTCTGTATGCGCTTCCATGTCCGTATAGGATTCGTAATCTGTATAGTTTTCGTAATCCGTATAAGTCTGAACTTCCGTGTGCGGCTGCATTTCGATGAATTCTTTCATCACAGTCACAGGCTTCATGACTTTAACTTCCTTCATGACCGTCACTTCTTTAGTCTTGGTGACAGGACGCTGCTTTGTAACAGTCCGCTGCTTGGTGACAGGCTTCATGACCTCAACAGGTTTCATGACCTGAACCGGTTTCATGACTTGAACGGGCTTCATGACCTCAACAGGTTTCATGACCTGAACGGGCTTCATGACTTCAACCGTTTTCATGGTTGTAACAGGCTTCATGACCGTAACGGCACGCTGCACTGTTTCAGGACGCTGAACCGTAACGGGAACAGAGACTGAATGCGGACGCATTTCAGTTACGCTTTGCATGGTCGTGACCGGGCGCTGAACCGTAACCGTGCGGAATGCCGGCTGAGTTGTTACACTTTGGGTCACATATTGACCGCTGTGGACGCCGTGCGGAGCCGGCATAACAGGCGCTGTCTGATAGTGACCGCCATAGGATCCACCGCCGTGATAGCTGTAACCACTGCCGTAACGGCTGCTGCCGCCATATGATCCGGACCCGTAACGGGAAGATCCGTAAGAACCTGAACCGTAGCGCGAACCGCTGTAATGTGTGCCGCCATAGTGGCCGCCGGTATTGTAGTGGCCGCCGCTGTGCTGACCTGAGCCATAACGGGACGAACCGCCTAATTGATTGGCCAGGCCATAACCGACCAGTCCGCCGACAACTGCGCCGAGCGCCGTGCCTTCATTTTGAACATCGCCTGCTGCCAGGTTTGATCCTAATACGCCGCCGGCAACGGCGCCAATGGCAGTTCCGATGGCTTCTTCTTTATCAACGCCTGAAAATTGGGCATTGGCTGTTGCCGGAACGGCAAACAAAGCCGCAGATGCGACACTCATAATAAATCGGTTCATGGCTAAAAAGCTCCCTATTCGCCTAACTTGGTGTCGATTATGCAAATTGTGCGCCATTTTTGGCGCTTCCCCGACATCCCATCAATATAATTGCGCGAGGGTGCATCCCTGTAAACTTACAATTACAGTTACACTTAACAAAAAAAGCCCGGCAAAGCCGGGCTATACACTTAAGAGGGGAAGGGATTAATACTTAGTCTTGTAGTAATAGTCCCGGTGACCATAGTCGCGGTTTTTAATACGCTTTTTGCGGTCTTTAAGTTCATCGATTCTGTGTTCGACGTCCCGCAAGCGGCGCTCTAATCGGCGATCATATCGATTATATCGCAGCTCACGCTTCAGATAATCACGCTCACGTTTCGCCTCATCAATTTCCCACTTAATGTGGTCAAGACGGGATTCGCCGTTGCGGCAAGTATGGTCACGTCGTTGAAACGGTGAGTATCCGGTTCTGTAGACATGCGGGTTACCGACTGCGCGGCCCGGCGTACGGGTCACAGGGTGGTAAGACCGATTTCCGTAAGTGCCGTAATTGCGCGAACCATAAGTGTTGTTGTAACCGTAATTGCGGCTGCCGTAATTGGTGCTGCCATAATTTCGGTTGGTCGGATAGCTCGTATTATATCCGCGATTTCGGTAGCGAAGACCTGCTTCTTCTTTACAGTCTTTATCGGCAATGGCGATCCCGGCGGCTGCGCCTAAGACAGCGCCCAGCGCCGAGCCTTCTGATCGGGCGCCGCGTCCTGCGACTTGAGATCCGGCAACACCACCTGCGACAGCGCCGGCGAGTCCGGCCAGAACCTGACCTTCAGTATCTTTCTTTTTGCATTCCTCGTAGCGGTAATTTGAGCTTGAGGCATGGCCCGCATATGCTGTCATCGGGAACCCGATTGTTGCCGTAGCTAAGGCGACGGCGGCTATTGTTTTTGTGCGAGAGAACGTTTTCATGGTTATGCTCCTTTCGTCTCTCGGATCAGCCTGTCCAATCCGTATAGGAGCTTATTAGGGAATCATCTCTGAAGTAATTCTGAGACGAACATTCATTTTCAGTTCAGCTTCGCTAATCAGCGACGCCATGTGTCCTTAGAAAAGACGCGATTTCATCAAATGCCTGATGGGCTTCGGGCAGTAATTCATCGAAAATGTGCCAAACATGACACATATGGGACCAGCTCTGCAGGGTCGCATCTGCGCCCTGAGATTTGGCTTTGGTCACATAGCGCGCACTGTCATCAAACAACATTTCGTGGAAACTGGCCTGTAATAGAGTCGGCGGCAAATCCGCCAAATTGCCGCGAACCGGCGAGATAACAGGATTGGCAGGCCTGATTTTAAGCTGTTTCCAAGACAGCCAGGCCAAAATCGGTCTTGGAATTTTTAAAAGCGGGCCGGCCAGAGGGCGCAGCATTAAATCCGTTCCGAAATTACGCCGAATTGACGGCGCGGAAAATGTCGAATCAGTTGCCGGTGATAATCCGATAATGGCGTCGGCAGGCTTTACGCCATTATCTCTGGCCCACTGAGCCATGACTAAGGTGAGATTTCCGCCGGCTGAGTCGCCGATAATCGCCAGCTTTTCAACTTCGCCGGGGCCGCCCGGACCATGGCCTAAAATCCAACGGTAAGCGGCGCGGCAGTCTTCAACACTCGTTATTCGGTCATTTTCCGGCATGAGCCGATAATTGGGCGCAAAAACGGCGCAGCCTGTCTTTTTCGCCAAATTCGTCGTGATGGCGCGGTGACTGATGGCGCTGCCGACCGTAAAGGCGCCGCCGTGAAGGTAAAGAATACGGCGTTTCGGGTCGGCGTCTTTAACCAACGTCCATTCGCCCGTGACCTTCAATCCGGAATATTCGGCTGTGACGACTTTAAACTCGGCGTCAAATGTCCGCGAAAGTCCTATGGATTCAAACCGCTCACGTTTGGCGCTGAGCTTATCGGATAAGCTTCCGTCCGCATTGGCCGGTTTTATAAAATTTTCATGGAGATAGGCTTCGACGGCTTTCGCGCCTTTAGAATTGGGGTCGGTTTCAAAGGTCGGCGACTGATCGCGATCATATTTGGAGAGGCTTTTCCCCAAAAGTCCGAATTTGGTAAAAAGCATTTTAGTTCCCGGTTTGTCCGCGGTGGCGCAATTTATGATCCGCCAAAATACAGGCCAGCATGGCTTCAGCGACCGGAACGGCGCGAATACCGACGCAGGGATCATGACGTCCTTTTGTTCTGACGTCGATGTCTTCGCCCTTGGCATTAATGGATCTGACTTCCGTCAAAATGGAAGAGGTCGGTTTAATCGCCATTCGGGCGACGATGGTGTCGCCATTGGAAATACCGCCTAAAATACCGCCGGAGTGATTGGATAAAAACCGGGGTTTTCCGTCATCCATTCGCATTTCATCGGCATTTTCCACGCCCGTATATCCGGCTGCCGCAAAGCCGGAGCCGATTTCCACGCCTTTAGCCGCGTTGATGGACATGAGACCGCTTGCAATATCGCTGTCCAATTTGCCGTAAACCGGTGCGCCCCATCCGGCAGGAATACCCTCAGCGTGCACTTCAACAATCGCGCCGATTGAGTTTCCGGACTTTCGGGTTTCGTCTAAATAATCTTCCCAAGCTTTGGCGGCGACGGCGTCAGGGCACCAAAACGGATTTTTCTCCGTCTGAGTCCAGTCCCAATTATCGCCGTCAATCATGGATGTGCCAATTTGGATGACCGCGCCTCTGATCGTAATGTCGCTGCCCAGTATTTTTCGGGCGATGGCGCCGGCCGCAACCCGATTGGCAGTTTCTCTGGCGCTGGAGCGTCCGCCGCCCCGATAATCACGAATGCCGTATTTGGCATCATAAGTGAAATCGGCATGACCCGGACGATAGCGATCTTTGATCTCTGAATAATCTTTGCTGCGCTGATCTTTGTTTTCGATCAGAATACTGATGGGCGTGCCGGTTGTTTTGCCTTCAAAGACGCCTGACAGGATTTTGACTTGGTCCGGTTCTTTGCGCTGGGTCACAAACCGGCTGGTGCCCGGCTTGCGCGCATCCATAAAGGGCTGAATGTCGGTTTCGCTAAGATCTATATTCGGCGGACAGCCGTCAATCACGCAGCCAATCGCCGGTCCGTGGCTTTCGCCCCAGGTTGTAAACTTAAATAAATGTCCGAAACTATTATGTGACATGGCCGCGTTCTTAAACACAGGCTTGGCAAAGTGCCAGATTTTTCTCTTGGAAAAATAAAGCGCAGGCGGCCGGGACCGCCTGCGGGATCACTAATTTATGCGTTCAATTGAAACGGCGATCACCGGATTGTCAAAACGGTGTTGACCGTTCAGAGCCGAAGTGGCGAGTCCATCATGGGATGTCACCACGCCGCTATGCATGGAGACCGCATCAATACGGTCGTCACGGGCCGCGTTGAAACCCTCGCCGCCGCCGGCAGGACCCGGTATTTCAGAAGCCAGTTCCGTATTGGCTTCCGTGCCGGCATCATAAGCCACGCCGCGCCGGGTAATCGTGTCGCCGACAGCCATATCAGCCAGCGAAATTCGATTGACGCCCGTAATGGCATCATTGGTATTCACGAGCATGGTGCTGACACTCAATAGAGCATCCGGCAATTCCGTCTCGAGAATTTCGATGGTGATTGTTTCCTCGGCGCCGGGTCCGATAGGGGCCGTGCCGGAGGCCGTCGAAAACACAGCCGCATTGCCGTCGGCTTCAGCGATCAGATCAGCATTATCGCCGCCTTCGGCCAAGACTTCCAAGCCTGCGCTTGCAGCCGCGCCGATGGTAAAGACTGAATAGTCCGATGTGTGCGCGATAATGGCCGCAGGCGATAAGGGCTGTCCATTGGTCAAATCAGAAACTTTGACTTGAAATGTCAATGTCGCCGGCGGGGGCGGCGGCGGTGCGACGACCGGTTCCGGCAATTGAAAATCCGAGTCATTACAGGCAGCCAAGATGATGGCCGTCAATGCCACCATTGACGTTTTAAGAGAGAGTGAAGGTCTCATTTGTCTCTCCCTAATTTACGGTGATCGTGACGCGAACAACCGGATTGAGCCAACGGTGGACACGGCTGTCGACATCACTTTTGCCGCCGGCGGCGTCTGTATCGCCAATATTACCGCGGTGGATATGGACATAAGGGTTCAGATCATTGCCCGCCACACCGGTGCCGCCTGTTCCGCCGCTGCCGCTGGGGTTGCCGGGAATGCCGGGAACGCCCGGCGCGCCGCCGCCATTGATAATCTCATCATTGGCTTCCGTGCCGGCGTCATAGGCATTTACATTATAAACATATCGCCCGGGTTCGGTTGGGATTGTAACGGCGTTCAAACCGGCGAACCCGTCATTTGTCGGCAGTAACATGGCCACAATAGACAGCTGTGTATTTGACGTGCCGTCCGTATTCATACTGAAGGCGGTTGACGATGCAGGCGCCAAAAATCCGCCGGCCGGATTGGCCACAATGGTCGCGCCGATGGTTTCCAGATCAGCGACAAGCCCGCTAATGTCGCCGCCTTCGGCCATAGCTTGCAGACCTGTTGACGCCGGCTCGCCGGTAACAAACAGATTATTGCCCGCCGTATGGGCTGCGACTAAAAATGGCGTATAGGTAATGCCGTTGGTCAAATTGGTAATTTCGACATCGAAATCGACGGCATAAGCCTGCGTCGAGGTAAGTGCGAGTAAAGCCGTTAGGCCAAGCAAGTGTTTTTTCATGAGTGTCTCCCTGGTTACAACAAATTGCAAATTTGCTTTGGAGACTGCGGCTCAAATACTCAAAACACGCTGAGTGAATTTTCGGTGACTGAAACTCAAGAAATAGTCACGAAATTGTTGAAGAAATTGATTTGCCTTAAAAAGCGCGGGAACCGGCCTGAACGCGGAAAGCTTTTGGGGCAGGGGGGATCAGGGTTTCATAAGC
>CALJNJ010000095.1 GCA_937981945.1 uncultured Caulobacterales bacterium
TGAAAGTTGTGAGCGAAGATCCGTCTGACGAAATCGAAAAATGGGCACGGGCCGGTTTGTTGGAGCTCTTTCTCAGAGCGCCGGTGGAAACTGATTTTGAATCCATTATGCTGGTCTATGCGGTGACCGAAGACCCAAAGCTGAATGCAAAGCTGGCACAGACCGCAACACAGCGCGGTCTTTTCGTCAATGCAGCGGACCAAAAAAACGATTGCAGTTTTATTACGCCGGCCATTGTGGACCGGGATCCTATTGTAGTGGCCATTGGCAGTGAGGGCACATCGCCCGGCCTGGCAAGGTCATTAAAGGCGGATATTGAAACACGTCTGCCGAAAAGTGTTGGGACATTGGCTTTGAAAATTGCCGAATTACGGGCGCGATTGTCAAACATAATGCCTGAATTCTCCGAGCGGCAGCGATTATGGGCGGGTATTTTCTCCCGCGGGAAAGATCTTGAGAGCCGTCTGAAGTCAACACCACAAGAAATTGAGCAGGCTTTTGACGCGGCATTAGCAGATCAGCATTCGGCCGCGAAAACAGGGAAGGTCTCTTTGGTTGGGGGCGGTCCGGGTGATTTGGAGCTTTTGACTATTGGAGCGCAGAGGCGACTTCATAGCGCGGATGTCATCGTCTATGATCGTTTGGTGAGCCAAGATGTCCTTGATATGGGCCGTCGCGAGGCGAAATATATATATGTCGGTAAAGCCCCCGGCGCTCATACGACTCGGCAGGAAGAGATCAACCGCATCATCGTTGTAGAGGCTTTGGCCGGAAATGATGTCATAAGGCTGAAAGGCGGTGACCCGCTTATTTTCGGTAGGGCCGATGAAGAAATCGAAGCCCTGGAAGCTGCCGGCGTGCCTTTTGAAATCGTTCCCGGAATTACATCCGCCGCTGCAGCCGCGGCGAGTATCGGAGCATCATTGACATCCAGAGGGCATAATAAGTCGGTCGCGCTGTTGACCGGCCACGATTCCAAAGGATTTGCAGAGCAGGATTGGAAAAGCTTGGCCGAGAAAAACGCCCGAGCCGCAGTCTATATGGGGCTGGGCGCTTCCAGATTTATCCAGGGCCGCCTACTGCTGCGCGGTGCTGAACGCCACCGGCCCGTGACCATTGTCGAAAACGCGTCCCGTAAAGACGAAAAGATTGTGAGTTCTACATTAGAAAACATGGTTCAAAATATTGAAAAGTATAACATTACAGGCCCGGCAATCTTGCTGCTTGGATATAAGTCCAAGACAGGCATTGAAGGCGCCCTGAGCAAAGTGAGAGCAAGCCTGTGAGCGCAAAACATAAAGGAAAAGGCCCGCAAAGCATGACCGCTAATGAATTGCGGGAGGGGTATTCAGTTTGGTTGACCGAGGATTTGACCTGGTCGACCGATTATGCCGACGCCGCCCTGACGGAAGACCCGGAAATCATCGCTAAAATGCAATCCGTCGCAGATCGGGATGTTGAGGCCAATGAGGTCGTTGGGGCCTATTTTATAGATATTGATCCTGAAACCAAGCTTCCGGCGCGCTATCGCGAACGGTTTCGCGTTACGGGACCGTCCAATGATCTGGGCGAAGAAATCGAGAAGGATTAGACAATGTATCGTTATGACGAATTCGACCACGATGTCGTTCAGAGCAGGGTCAAGCAATTCCGCGGACAGGTTAAGCGCCGCCTGGAAGGGGCTTTGACCGAAGAACAGTTCAGACCGCTGCGCCTTCAAAACGGTTTATATCTCCAGCTTCACGCTTATATGCTGCGGGTTGCCGTGCCTTACGGGACGCTGAATTCAAAACAGCTTCGCCAACTCGCCATGATTTCGGAGAAATATGATCGCGGTTACGGTCATGTCACCACCCGTCAAAATATGCAGTTTAACTGGCCGCAATTGCCGGAAGTTCCGGATATTTTGCAGGATTTGGCCGATGTCGAAATGCATTGTTTTCAGACCAGCGGAAACTGTATCCGCAATGTGACCTCGGATCCATACGCCGGCGCTACGGCCGACGAAATTGAAGACCCGAGACCAACGGCAGAGCTGTTGCGTCAGTGGTCGACCATGCATCCTGAGTTCGCCTTTTTGCCGAGAAAGTTCAAAATAGCCGTAACGGCAGCGCCGAATGATCGTGCCGTGATCAAGGCGCATGATATAGGAATTGAAATCGTCAAAAATGAAAAAGGCGAGGTCGGATATCATATCATTGTCGGCGGCGGTCTGGGCAGAACACCGATCATTGGTGTGACGTTAAACGAATTTTTGCCGCGCGAAGAACTATTGCCATATCTCGAAGCCGTTATGCGGGTTTATAATCGCTATGGCCGGCGGGACAATAAGTACAAAGCCCGGATCAAAATTCTTGTCACGGAAACGGGCATTGATGCTTTCAGGCAAATGGTTGATGCCGAGTATGAAAGCTTGGAGCCTTCAGATATCGCCGTATCCGAGGCAGAAATATCTCGAATCACTGACTATTTCGCATCGCCGCAATTTGAGGATGCGCCGGATGACAGCGCCTTTGAAGCTGCTAAATCCGATGAAGACTTCGCCAATTGGGCAGACAATAATTTGTCGGCCCACAAGCAGGCCGGATATTCGATTGTCAATATTTCGCTCAAGCCGCATGACCGGGCTCCGGGGGACGTCACGGCCGACCAAATGAGGGCCGTGGCCGATTTGGCTGATAAATACAGTTTCGGCGAAATTCGGACAACACATCAGCAAAACATGGTTTTACCTCATGTTAAAAAGGCTGATTTGCAGGCTTTGTATGAAGGACTGAAAGCCGCCGAGCTGGCCGCCGATAATATTGGTCTGATTTCAGATATAATTTGTTGCCCGGGCATGGATTATTGCGCGCTGGCGACGGCGCGGTCCATTCCGGTGTCTCAAGCCATTGCCGAGCGGTTCAGTGATCCTAAACGTCAACGCGCTATCGGTGAAATGTCCATTAAAATATCCGGCTGTATCAATGCTTGCGGACATCACCATGTGGGTAATATCGGAATACTTGGTTTGGAAAAAGCCGGTGTTGAATTCTACCAGGTAAAACTGGGCGGGGATTCGTCTGAAAATGCCGCCATTGGTCAAGTCACCGGCCCCGGGTTTTCACAAGAAGAATTAGTCGACGGCATAGAGCGCATGGTCGATTTTTATCTGGACAGCCGAACCGGCGCGGAAAAATTTATTGATACTTTTAAGCGTGTCGGAATCGATCCGTTCAAGGAGGTGCTCTATGGCAATGCCTGATGTTTTAATCCGCGACGGTCACGCCGGGAGCACGGCAGCGATTGACAATATTCCGGATCTTGACGGGTTTTTGGCTTCCAATATGGGTGACAAGGTCAAGCTCAATAATGATGTGGATTTGGAGAAGCTGAAACTTCACCTGCCGAAATTGAAAACCATCATCGTCGATTTCCCGTCATTTGCAGACGGCCGGGGTTTCTCGATTGGTCGCGAACTGCGTAAGAAATACGGATTTGCGGGGGATTTGATTGCGGACGGTCCTCTCATTCCCGACCAATATGTTTATGCGCTGCAATGCGGCTTTGACGGCGTTCGTGTCGACGGCGTGACCTATGAGCGGCAATCGGAGTCACACTGGTTTGATGCTCTGGATGCGTTTCGGGTGACTTACCAGCGGGCCTATGATTTTAAGAACGGTCCTGAGGTTAGTATTTTTGATGCCCGAGCCACATCAAAGGCGGCTGAAAACAATGACGATCCGTATTTTGGTTTGTCGGCAGAACAATCGCTTCGCAAAGCTATCGCCGATTATGACGGTAATTTAGTGCTCGCCTCATCAATGGGCATTGATAGTGCGGTCTTGCTCCATTTGGTTTCAAAAATTGACAAGAATCTACCGATTATTTTCCTGGATACAGGGAAGCACTTTCGGGAAACGCTTCATTATCGGGATCAGTTAGTGTCAAAATTGGGTCTGACTAATCTTATCAATTTGACGCCGGACCGCAGCGAGCTCAAGCAAGAAGACCCTCATGGGGATCTGCATTTGGAGCAACCGGATTCATGCTGTGATCTTCGGAAAGTCCGTCCGCTGTCTCGCAAAATATTTGACTATAATGTGAGAATTACCGGCCGAAAACGTTACCAAACGCCCGACCGGAAAAACATGCCGATTTTGGAAACTGACGGAAAGCAAATAAAGCTCAACCCTTTGGCCTATTGGACGGCGAAAGATGTGACCACATATCTGCGTAAACATGATTTGCCGGTTCATCCTTTATTGTCATTGGGCTTTCTTTCCATTGGCTGCCAACCGTGCACCACAAGGGTGTCCGACGGCGAAGATGCCAGAGCAGGGCGGTGGCGTAATCTGGATAAAGATGAGTGCGGTATTCATTTTGTCGACGGTAAATGGGTTCCCCTAAATCCTAAAAAGAGCGTGGAAGTCTTTTAGAGGCTTTGTCATTGCCCCTGTCCCCGGATAGGCTTATAGCCAAAGCGTGAACCGGCAAGTCGATATCGATCCGAAGAAAGCGTCCTATTTGCGCCAATATGAATTGGTGGATCTGGTGCGTGAATATGATCCGTCGGTCAATGAAGGGCTTTTGAACAAAGCCTATGTTTACGCAACAAAGGCCCATGGCGCCCAAATGCGTCACTCCGGCGACCCTTATTATGCCCACCCTATTCAAGTTGCGGGCATTCTGGCGTCCTTGCATATGGATGTGCCGTCAATTTGCACCGGCCTGCTGCATGATGTCCTGGAGGACACTGACGCGACCTATGAAGACGTGAGTGAACTGTTTGGGGAAGAAATCGCAAAGCTTGTGGATGGCGTAACCAAATTAGGTCAGGTTGAATTATCGGTTCCAAATCCGACACGACAACGTCGCCAAGCTGAAAATTTCCAGAAATTTGTTTTGGCTATGAGCCGGGATGTGCGCGTTCTTCTGGTGAAGCTGTGCGACAGATTACACAATATGCGCACGCTCCAGTTTCATCCCAAACAGGAATCCCGCGAACGAATTGCCCGCGAAACATTGGACATTTATGCGCCGCTGGCCCGACGGATCGGTGTGGACCGCATTTGCTCCGAACTGGAAGACTTATCGTTTCAGCATTTAAACCCGTCAGCCTTTGAAAGCATTAATCGTCGGCTTGATGAATGGCGCGCTGACCAAAAGGCGGCGATTAGCCAAATGTCCGTGGCCTTGCGGGATTTAATGGACAAAGAGGAAATCACGGCGCGCATTTACGGCCGCGAAAAGCGTGCCTACGCCATTTGGCGGAAACTGCAAAGACAGGGCATCGCCTTTGAAGATGTCGCGGATATTTATGCGTTTCGGATGATCGTGGATGACAAGGCGACATGTTATCGTGTGCTTGGAATTCTGCATACGAATTATCGTTGTGTTCCGGCGCGTTTCAGAGATTTTATTTCCGTGTCAAAACCCAATGGGTATCAATCGCTGCACACGACCATACTGGGACCTGAGAATAAACGTCTCGAAATACAAATCAGAACGGAACGTATGGAAGACGTCGCCGAACGCGGCGTGGCGGCGCACTGGGCGTATAAAGACGAATCTTACGCTTATGACCCTGAGATTGCGCAGGCCTCAGGCGGTGACCCGCTGCGCCGCATCCGCCCTTTAGTGGAAATGATGGAGCAAAGCGGTGATGCGGATGAATTTTTGGAGCACGCCAAGCTCGAAATGTTCGCGGATCAGGTTTTTACCTTTACGCCGAAAGGCGAATTGATTTCATTGCCCCGCGGCGCGACTCCGATCGATTTTGCTTACGCCGTTCATACGGATGTCGGCGATACGTGTATCGGCGCTCTCATCAATAATCGCGAAAAGCCTTTGCGAACCCGATTGCAAAACGGCGATGTGGTCAAAATTATTCGCGGCGGTGAACCTGAACCTCAGGCAGATTGGGAAAATTTGGTTGTGACCGGAAAAGCCCGTTCGTCTTTGCGCCGACTGACACGGGACAGGGAGGCATCGGAATTCCAGCGCATCGGCGCCCTATTGGCCGATCACGCATTCGCGCGGGAAGACAAAGACTTTAGCGAAAGTTCCATAGGCGATGCCCTCAAACGATTAGGCTTCAAGGAACATGAAGAGCTTTACGAAGCATTGGGGAAAGGCGATTTGTCCATCAAAGCCTTTATGCAGGCAGCCTTTCCGGGCCGCGAAAGCACAAAAGCGATTGAAGAATATGCCGACCGGGAATTTATCACGGATTCGACCGCCAAGCTTTATGTCAAAGGCGATGGTTTGACAGCCGGTGTCAGCCTGCATATTTCCGATTGTTGTTCACCTATAC
>CALJNJ010000096.1 GCA_937981945.1 uncultured Caulobacterales bacterium
TGGACCGCGCCTCTATCCTGTTCCAAGGCGAAGCTTTGTTTGAAGGCACGCCCGAAGAAATTCGCGCCAATAAAGATGTGCGGCGCGTTTATCTGGGCGAGAAATACGCCTGATAATCAGACAAGAAAAAACCGGCCATCTGAAAAGAGGCCGGTTTCTTTTATTTCGGATTAGTCCGAGTTACTTTTTCAAAGCATCCCGAATTTCTGCCAGAAGTGTTTCTGATGGTGTTGGCTCCGGCGGGGCTTCCGCTTCGGCCTTTTTGGCTTTGTTCATGCCTTTGATGATCATGAACAGGACCCATGCCAATATTAAGAATGCAATCATAGCATTGATGAATGAGCCGTAGCTGATTGCTGCGCCCGTACCGTCAATAGCTTTGCCTGCAGCATCAAGAGTCGGCTTCGTTAAAGTAATTTTCTTTGCGCTGAAATCCAAGCCGCCGGAAAAATGTCCGATAACCGGCATAATGACGTCTTCGATCAGTGATTTGATAACTGTTCCGAAAGCACCGCCCATAATGATGCCGACAGCCATGTCCATCATATTGCCTTGCATGGCAAACTCTTTAAATTCTGAAATCATCCCCATGATTTTCTCCCTTCCAATTTCAAGATGCGATTTGTTCGCACGAAAGCGGGGTTAGGGTCAATAGGGTTAACCGGAGGTTAATATCAGCTATTTTGAGCTGTTATCCACGCGGGCTTTAAGTTCTTTCCCGGCGCGGAAGAACGGAACATGCTTTTCCGGGACCATGACCGTATCACCGGTTCTGGGATTGCGGCCTTTGCGGGCTGCGCGGTGACGGGTTGAAAAAGCGCCGAAACCGCGAAGCTCTACACGGGCGCCTTTTTCCATGGTCTGAATGACCGATTCCAAAATTACCGCAACCACACGTTCTGATTCTTCCCGGGTTAAATACGGGTTGTCTTTGTGAATATTATCGACGAGTTCAGAACGGAGCATGGCGCTATAAAGACGAAGAGGCCTATGCCCGTCAATATCTTTTTGAAACGCGCACAAAAAAAAAGCCCCGCATAAGCGAGGCTAATAACTTCTAGATCGGAAAACCGACTTATTCGTTGTCTTTCAGGGCTGCCCCCAGGATATCACCCAGAGATGCTCCGGCATCGGTTGAACCATATTGCTCGACAGCTTCTTTCTCTTCAGCGATTTCCAAAGCTTTCACGGACAATGTGTAATTCCGTCTGGCTTTGTCAGCTTTGATGATCATGGCATCGATCTTGTCGCCCACGGCAAAACGCTCAGGACGCTGATCGGACCGCTCACGGGACAAATCGGATTTGCGGATGAAGGCCGCGATCTCATTGTCGTCACCAAAGGAGACATCCAAACCGGCGCTTTGTACATTGGTCACCGTACAGGTTACCGTAGCGCCGCGGCGCGCACCGGCAGGCGCTGTATCTTTTGACAATTGCTTGATGCCGAGGCTGATGCGCTCTTTCTCGATATCAATATCAAGAATTTTAGCTTCAACTTCGTCGCCCTTCTTATAGTCTTTCAGAGCTTCTTCGCCTGACTTATCCCATGACAGGTCTGACAAGTGAGCCATGCCGTCTATGTCGCCGTCCAGACCGATAAACAGACCAAACTCGGTAACAGAGCGAACTTCGCCATTGATGACGGTTCCGATCGGGAAGCGATCCGCAAATGAATCCCAAGGATTGTCTTGGATTTGCTTCAAGCCCAAAGAGATGCGGCGCTTTTCTTCTTCCACTTCCAGAACCATACATTCAACTTCCTGAGAGGTTGAAACGATTTTGCCGGGATGGATGTTCTTCTTGGTCCAGCTCATCTCAGTGACGTGGACCAGGCCTTCAACACCTTCTTCCAATTCAATAAAGGCACCGTAATCCGTGATATTGGTAACAATTCCTTTGTGACGCGAGCCGACCGTATAATTGGCGGTTGCGGCAGACCATGGGTCTTCCATCAATTGCTTCATGCCCAGGCTGATGCGCTGAGTATCAGGATTGATCTTGATGATCTTGACTTTGAGTGTGTCGCCAACGGCCATAACTTGGCTCGGGTGCGAAATGCGGCGCCAGGACATGTCCGTAACGTGCAAGAGGCCGTCAATGCCGCCCAAATCAACAAAGGCACCATAATCGGTGATGTTCTTGACGATACCTTCGCGGGTTTCGCCTTCGGCCAGCTGACCGACAAGCTCGGCGCGCTGTTCGGCGCGGCTTTCTTCCAGGATAGCCCGGCGGGAAACGACGATATTGCCGCGGACCCGGTCCATTTTCAAAATCATGAAAGGCTGTTCCTGGTTCATCAGAGGCGTAACGTCACGCACCGGACGAATGTCAACTTGTGAACCCGGCAAGAAGGCGTTCAGCCCGCCCAGGTCAACGGTAAATCCGCCTTTGACACGGCCGACAATTGCGCCGGTAACGGGCTCTTCGGCTTCGTAGACTTTGGCCATTTTGATCCAAGTCTCTTCGCGGCGTGCTTTGTCGCGGGAAAGAATGGCATCGCCGAGAGCGTTTTCAATACGCTCCAGGTAAATATCGACACTGTCGCCGACTTTGACCTGTTCGTCATTACCGGGCGTGTAAAATTCTCTTAAAGGGACGCGGCCTTCTGTTTTGAGGCCGACATCAACCATAACCACGTCTTTTTCGACGGCTGTAACGATTCCTTTAACAACGGAACCTTCGGTCATTGGGTTAACTTCGAGTGAGGCTTCCAGCATGGAAGCGAAATCATCTGTGGTAGGATTGAGGGTTTCTTGAGCTGCGCTCATAGGGTTTACTCCAAATATAATTTCCGGCCGACAGGTTGTATCCTGCGGTCTGGCCCGGCCAATCCGGGCCTCCTAAATGTCCGTGTGTTGCTGTTTTGCGACTTATTTAGCGGTTTTGGCCGCTAAAACCGCGTCAATGACCTGCACTGCCGCGTCGAACGCGCGCTCTATAGACAAGTTAGTGGTATCAATCAAGTGCGCATCTTGGGCCGGACGCAGAGGGGCTATCTCGCGATTGGCATCGCGAAAATCCCGTTCCTTTAATTGCTCCAGCACGGTCTCATAAGAAATGTCTTCGCCGTAAGAGACCAGCTCTTCATGACGGCGTTTAGCCCGCTCCGCCGGTTCGGCGTCCACGTAGAGCTTGACGTCGGCGTCAGGACATATGACCGTCCCGATATCCCGGCCGTCCAAAACGGCGCCGCGAGCCGCGAAATCCCGCTGATATTTCAGCAGAGCTTCCCGCACCTGTGAATGTATGGCCACCTTGGAAGCTGCGGCACCAACCGGTCCGCTTTTAAGGGCGGGGTCTGATAAAATGTCAGGCGTAATATTAAGCGCGGCAGCAGCGCAATCATCGGCGCTGCCCGGATCAAGCCCTTTGTCCAAAATGATTTTGGCGACGGCGCGGTAAAGCTTACCCGTATCCAAATGGGCCAAACCGTAATGTGCCGACAAACGTTTTGCCAGCGTGCCTTTTCCGGACGCAAATGTTCCGTCAATGGCGATCACCGTCATCCGGTCATTTCCATTTTAGCGCCGATCGCGGCCATTAAATCGAAAAACTCAGGGAAACTCGTGGCAATCATGGACGCGTCATCAATAGAGACGGGCTCTTGTGCAGCCAGACCCAAGACCAAAGCAGACATGGCAATGCGGTGATCATGAAATGTGCGCACCTCCGCCCCGCCCTGTACGGGGCTTCCGCCTTTGACCCGCATGCCGTCAGCACTTTCCGTGACATTGACGCCGTTTCGGCGAAGAAGCTCGACCGTTGCCGAAATGCGGTCGCTTTCTTTGACCCGCAGTTCTTCAATACCGTTCATGATTGTGTCGCCTTTGGCAAACGCCGCCGCGACGGCCAAAACCGGATATTCATCTATCATAGAGGGGGCACGAGACGGCGGCACATTAATACCGCGCAGAGCCGAATACCGCACATGTAAATCTGCGATTACTTCGCCGCCTGATTTTCTGAAATTATCGGCGCGGATTTCCCCGCCCATTTCGGCCAAAGTTTCGATCAGACCGGTTCGGGTCGGATTCATCATGACATTTTCAATGCAAATATCGCTGCCGGGCGTAATCAGGGCGGCGACCATGGCAAAAGCGGCGGATGACGGGTCGCCCGGCACATTAACGCGGGTTCCGATCAAATCAATCGGGCCCTCTATGGTCACGATCTGCCCTTCATCTTTGGGCCGTGTCTGCACATCGGCGCCGAAGGCTCTGAGCATATTTTCCGTATGGTCCCGAGATAAACGGGTTTCGCGCACAATGGTTTTGCCTTCCGTCCGAAGTCCGGCCAATAAAACGGCGGATTTAACCTGAGCGGAGGCATGCGGCGGCGTAAAGTCTATGGGGGATAAATTGCCGGCGGAGCGAATGGTCGCCGGCAAACGGTCGCCGTCAGACGCCTCTGTTTCAACGCCCATGAGGCGCAGAGGGTCCAGGACCCGCGCCATGGGGCGGCTGCGCAGGGATTCGTCGCCGGTGAACTCTGCCTTTATATTATAGGCGGCCGCGGCGCCCATTATCAGGCGCACACCCGTTCCCGCATTGCCGCAATCTATGGGTTTTTTCGGCGCTTTCAGACCGGCAGAGCCGCAGCCCTTTATGACGAACTTCCCGTCATCGGTCTCGGTCACTTTGGCGCCGAGCGCAGTCATGGCGCCAATGGTTGAGTAGATGTCAGCCCCGCGTAAAAGTCCTGTAACAACGGTTTCGCCTTCGGCCAAAGCCCCGAAAATAATGGCCCTATGGGAGATGGACTTATCCCCCGGCGCGGTGATCATTCCTGAGAGTGATGCTGACGGAAATGCTTTAGCCCCGGATTGCATATTTGACGCCTTGCCCATTTGTCGGTTGACTCTGAAAAACGAAACGCTAAGACGCGTTGCGAAGTCGCATCGCTTAACGGGATTGCCCTTGCAATACAAGGCCGGAGCGCGCGAAGTACACAATGAAATTGTGAATGACAGGAAAGAAATATGGCCAAGGTCGATTTGGGTGAAAAGAGAGTCTGCCCTGAATGCTCCGTTAAATTCTATGATTTGACCAAAAGACCGGCAGTCTGCCCGAAATGTGCATTCAGTTATAACCCGGATGAGATTGAAACGCCGCCGGTAATCCCTGTTGCTGAAATTGAGCCTGAAAACGAATCCACGGACAATGAAGATCAGGACGAAGAAGATTTGGATGAAGCCGAAGCCGAAGCAAAAGAGCTGGAGCTGGACGGTGATGACGCCGCCATTATCGGCGGCGCAGGCGGTGATGATGACGATGCTGTCACGCCTGATTTCAACACATTTGACCCGGATGAAGACGAAGACGAAGACGCGGCTTTGGTCGATGATGAAGAAGACGATCTTCCGCCGACCGGCAAAGACGATGAAGACGCCGAGGAAGTTGAAATCTAATCAAAAAATTACAAGTTTTTGGACTTGAATAACAGGCGGGGCCGAATTAGGTTCCGCCGACTTTTGACAGGCGCATAACCGGAACCTGTCACCTTTGAACGCCTGTTCAGAGGCCGAAATGGAAAGGGGCCATAGCTCAGCTGGTAGAGCGCTTCGCTGGCAGCGAAGAGGTCAGGGGTTCGACTCCCCTTGGCTCCACCATTTTCCGCGGAATACCACTAAATCTTTATTCATACTCCGCGCCTATGCTGCCCTTCAAACCAAGAGGGATGCATGCGGGATACGACGTCTATCAGATTTTTTTCGTTTCTGGCCGTTTTGGCTTTGGCGTTAATTGCCTGGCCGTTTATCGGCGTTCAATCTCCGCCTCTGGCCGATTATCCCAATCACATGGCCCGGTTTCATGTTTTGCAAAATTTGGAAACCTCTGAGGCCCTGCAATCTTTCTATTTTATTCGGGATGGGTTCTATCCCTATTTGTCCATTGCCGCCTTTATGAAAATTTTTTCGCCGATCTTCGGTGTTGAAGGGGCAGGCCGAATTTTCGCTGTCTTTGCTATTTACCTGCCCGTGTTGGGGACACTGACCCTGAGCCGAGCTAATAACGGCAAGGTCAGTTGGCTAACCCTGGCCATGGTGCCACTGGCCCTTTCCACCGTTGCCGGCTGGGGCTTTTTAAACTTTTTGTTTTCAACCGGTCTTGTCCTGATCTTTTTTGCTCTTTGGATAAAAACCGAATCTTGGCCGCTCATCAGGCGGACCGTCATTTTTGCCGTTCTTATTTTTGCCGTGACCGCCATGCATCTGATTTCCGCGGTCTTTTTTGGATTGTTGATGGGGTTTTGGGAATTGTCGGCGGTCTATGCCCGGCGGAAAATTGAACGCGCCGATTTCGTAAAGTTTCTGAGCATCGCCGTCATGTATATACCGGCAGGGCTTTTATTTTTGACTCAGCTGGGCGGCGAAATCGGCGGCTCGGAAACCATCTACGGAAATTTCGGCAATAAAGTCATTGTTATGCAATCTCTGTTCTCCATGTTTGGGCAGAAACCGGAAGTTATCCTGGGGCTGCCGATCTTGGTCGGACTGATCCTTTTGCGATCTCAAAAAGTCATCTCAATCCATCCCCGTTTTATTTTTGTGGGGTTTGCTCTATTGATTGTCGGGCTGATCGCGCCGTTTCAGCTTTTCGGCGTGGCTTTCATCGGTATCCGATTTCCGCTTCTGGCCTTGGCCGTATTCATCGCCGGTGTCGAAGAAGTTGATTTTAAGAAAGCTCGTATGGCGGCCGGCATTTTGGCCATATTGATCGCCGGAAAGCTCTTCGTATTAAAAGACACGTTCAAATTTGCCGACCGGCAAACCGGCGAGCTGAGAGCCGCTATGCAAACCCTGCCAATCGGTTCGAAAATTTTGCCGATTTTGAACATTGATACGGCTTTGGATTCGCGCCTGAGCCCACAGCACTATTTTCACAGGCCGGCATATTTCATGATCGATCGGGACGGTCTGATCCCCTATTTCTTTTCCATGTTTAATGTGGGCATCTTAGAAGAACACAGCGCCTATACGGCTGAATGGGGCTCGCCCATTAAGATCAAAGATTTCGATACGGACCGCGCCTTCTGGTTTGCAGATAATTGGCGTCAGGATTTTGATTATGTGGTGGTCATGGACCCGTCAGGCGCTGAATTCACCCACGAAGATATGACGCTCCTCATCAAAAATGACGAATTTTCCATATTGGAAGTGACTCCGAACAATCCCTGACGCCCTTCTCCCGGCGCCTTCGGGCGCGGCGGGTTGAACCTTCAAAGTGCGTAACAAAAATGCAACATTACTACGCAAAACGTATGTTTTTGGGCCAAAAACAGGCAAAACGCGCAGAAAATTGCCATTCTATTGCGGTCTTTGCATTGCGCGGGTTTCTGAAATGACTTATTAATTGGTTAATTGTTCCAAAGGAACGCAAGGGGAGAATGATATGGCTCGGACCATTTTTAACACCGGAAAAGTAATTTTGGCGACAACAACGTCGCTTTTGGCGCTCGGAGTTTCCGCGCAGGCGCAGGAGCTGGACGAAATCATCGTCACGGCGACCAAAACATCCAAAAGTCTTCAGGACGTCTCAATGTCGATCGCCGCTTTCGATGCGGAATTATTGTCAGAATACCGCATTGAAGGCTTGGAAGACATCGCCCAGTTTACGCCGGGCCTATACTCCTATCCGGCGGCCGCCAATTCCAGTGGTCTTCGGGTTAGCCTCCGGGGTGTCGGTACCTTTGACCCACAGCTTGGTCTCGATAGTAAAGTCGCCATTTACACAGACGGCGTTTATTTGGGTAAAGTAGTCGGATTGGCTTTCGACTCCCCTGATTTGGAACGGGTTGAGGTCCTGAAAGGTCCGCAAGGTACGCTTTACGGCCGAAATGCCGTGGTGGGCGCTATTAATTTGATTTCAGCATCCCCAAATCCCGATGAATATGAAGGCAAAGTGAAACTCGATTATGGGCGGTTCAACGAAGTTGGCGTCTCCGGCGCACTCAATATTCCAATGGGCGATGTCGCTGCTCTTCGGGTTTCCGGTCAGCGTAACTCGCGGGATGGCTGGGTCGAAAACCTCGGCGAGGGCAGCGATTGGGGCGGCTATGAGAGATTTGGCGGCCGCGTCGCGTTCGGCATTGATTTAAGTGAAGAATTTAATTTTGAAATTGCGGCTGATTATAACAAATCAACCAATGAAGGGTATTTCTACCAATCCTTTGACATTGCCAATCCGGGATCTCTCTTCGGGACGGCGGTAGTCGGCGCCACAAATGACCGCCTCGATGAATATACGTCCTTTTCCGAAAACGGCGACGGTTTCGCCGAGCAGCGCGGGGTCAGTATAACGGCTGATTGGGATTTTGACGAAGATCATAATTTCAAAGCCACCGCGTCTTGGCGCGGTATGGAAAGCGAACGCTATGTGTCGCTTAACCCAATGGTCGATCCGGCCCGAATAGAAGGCATCTTAAACTTTCCAAACCCGGCGCAGGGCGGTTTCTCGCTCAATCAGCTGATCGGTCTTGTGCCTCTATTGGTCAGCTTTGTTCCCGGTGATCAAGTCCGGAGTGACTTTGGTGACTTTGTCCCGAGATCACCGATCACAGGATTGTTTCAATCTCCGGAAGGGACTCGCTCCCCAACCGTTGATGGTCATTCTCAAGTCAGTCTTGAGGGCACGTTCACCGGGTCATTTGGCGACAAAATTGATTATACCGGCGGGCTCTATTACTTCGATGAAGATACATCGACCGGCAAAGGTCCGTTCAACGGCGGCGACGCTCAGGACTATTTGGATCTCCTCGGTGTCCTGCCTCTTCTCAGGGATTTCGCAGGTCTTCAAGCTGCTTTAGGAGAAGTTCGGTTCTCGACAGGCAATTTCTTATCTATCGATACACAGGCTTACGCGGCCTACGGTCAGGCTATTTATCATGTGAGTGATGATCTTCGCCTTATCGGCGGTTTGCGTTACTCTGACGAAAGTAAAGAAGGGTTCCAACAAAATCTTTCGCCCTTCTTCAGGGATACCACCGATTTACTGGGTAATCCGATTTTACCGCAATCCGATAAGATCAGTTTTGACAGTTTAGACCCGCAAGCCGTCATTGAATATGACGTCAATGAAGATTTGATGGTTTACGCCAGCTATTCACAGGCCTTCCGCTCGGGCGGCTTTAATGCCAGTGCATCCCTTTTGCCGGAACCCGGCGAAACCGTGGGCGCGGATTTTATTTTCGAGCCCGAAGAAATTACCTCTTATGAAGCAGGCTTTAAAGGCGACTTTGGTGATAGATTCCGCCTGAATGCAGCAGCATTCTTTTATGATATCCCGAACCAGCAAGTTACCGTTCGAATTGACCCGATCATTTCGACAAAACGGGCAATTGTGAATGCCGAGTCCGAAGTTTGGGGCGCGGAAGCGGATCTGACCGCCTCGATTACGGATGACTTGACGGCCCGCGGCAGCATTACTTATGTGGACGGGACCATTGATGATCTGGTTTCGCCCAATCCTGCCATTCCGGTAATCACTCGTGACCAACTTCAGGGCACGCCCA
>CALJNJ010000097.1 GCA_937981945.1 uncultured Caulobacterales bacterium
TTTCCGCTCGTCTTTTTACCGGGCTGGGAAGAAGGCGTTTTTCCGTCTCAAAAATCACTGGATGAAAACGGCTTGGCGGGCCTCGAAGAAGAGCGCCGGCTCGCCTATGTGGGTCTGACAAGAGCCCGCGAAAAAGCAAAAATTTATTTTGCGGCGAACCGGCAAATTTATGGTTCCTGGCAATCAAGTATTCCGTCACGGTTTATTGATGAACTTCCGCCGCAACATGTGACCGCAGAATCTGAGACCGGCTATTACGAACATCGAGGCTTTGCTGAGAAAGCCTCTGAAAGTTTCGTCTCGTCTTTTGAACGCCAAAGGACATCGCCCGGATGGAAGCGCTATGAGACACGGCGGAATCAAAATAAAACCATTGCCGGGACGGCGACCCGAAAACCGCCAAAAAATAAGAATTCCAAATTCAAATTAGGTGAACGTATTTTTCACCAAAAATTTGGCTATGGAACCATAAAGTCAGCCGATGGCTCTAAACTGACAGTCTCCTTCGAAAAAGCGGGAGAAAAGAAAGTGTTAGACGGATTTGTTGAGAAAGTTTGATATGACAATAACGCGCCTTTTTTTGGGTCTCACCTGCTTGCTTTTTGCGGCTGCGTGCTCGTCCAACCCGACCAAACTCAACGTCATGCAGATTAATGCGCTTGATTCCGAGCGCAGCGATGACGGCTCCTTTAACGGGCTTGAGTTTCTGGCCGACCCCATACCGGGCGGTGTCAGTAATCGGGTCAACATCTTTTACCTTCACGGCATTGGCTGGACTGAGGATCCTGAAAACGATCCCCTGGCCAGTAACTTTATTGCCGGCGTTGCCAAAGCCTATGAGCTGGACGTCACAGGGAATATTCTGAACTCGAAATGCGGGACCAAAGGCGATACGGATGAACGGATATCAAACTCCATAGATATCACCACAGGCGACACGCCGATTTATTATCAGACCATTATTCCGGGAGCCCGTTTGCAATTGGATAAACTGGTCTGCATGGATCGCCAGACTCTCAAGGTCGACCCGACACTGGAATATGTTGTCTACCGTGTTTTTTGGGACGAAATTTTTTGGGAAAGACTTCAGGATGCACATGTGGGTCAGGACGATCATTTGGGTTATTCCAGAGGCATTGCTGAACTCCGCCGGAAGTATAATCGCCGCCTCAAAGATGAAATGGTCAATTACGGCTTCTCTGATGCGGTCATGTATTTGGGCCCGGCGGGCAAAGAAATTCGCAAAGCTGTCAAAGGCGCTATGTGCGCCGCAGCGTTAGATTCCGCCGGGCGAAAATTTGAGGAAATGGGCGAAGAAATTTCTGCCGAAGACGCCTGCACCGAAGCTTCAAATTCGGGCGTCAAAACCAATCAATTCGCATTTGTCAGTGAAAGCCTCGGCAGTAAGATTTCTTTTGACGTGATGCGCGATGCCATGACGGACGGCAAAAAGACCATATTGGATGATATGATCGCCGGAAGTGAGCTTTACATGCTGGCCAATCAATTGGCGCTGTTGTCACTCAGCGACTTAACAAACAGCCCTTTAAAGGCCGCTGAGCTTGATACCACTAAAAATCGCCCGCGAATAATTGCCCTGTCTGAAATCAACGACTTCCTGTCTTATGAAATCAATCCGTTTTTTGAAAATTTGTGGCAAAGACAATATGTGCCTGAGGGGCAGTCCTTGCCGCAATTTGATTTTCGCGCCCGCGAGAACTTAAGCAAAACACTGGGCTTTGATTTTGTCGATATTCGCCTGGAATTCGCCGATCCGATAGTCGGGCTGATCAATGATTTTGTGGACCCTTTACAGGCCCATTCGGAGCATTCGGCGGAGCCTGCGGTCATGACACTTCTTCTGTGCGGGGCACAAAACGGACAAGCCCGCGAAGTAACCTGTCTGGCGACCGCTGATTTCGAAAATACAAATTAATGGCCGTTCCGCCCTACGCTATTTATATTCGCGGTCCCAAAGCCCAAATATTTGATCTGTCCGACCTGTTGGGGTTTGAGGGCGATCTTGTCGCCAATGCGGTTTCCATTTTCGAAGATGATCCGGACACGGAAACATTTAACCTTCAAGCTCTCTTCGATACCAAAGAAGAGGCGGAGGCCTGTCTGAAATCCCTGACCATTCCAACTGACGTAGAAGCCTTTATCACCCAATTGCCCGATGAAGACTGGGTCAGCTTGAGCCAACGGGGCTTGCCCCCTGTCGAGGCCGGCAGGTTTTGGGTTTACGGGGCCCATGACACAGATAAATTACCGGACGGAACGCCCTGGCCTATTCACATAGAAGCCGGCCCGGCCTTTGGAACGGGTCATCACGGCACGACACATGGATGCCTGTTGATATTTGACGATTTACTTAAGGCCGGCGACCGGTTCGGATCGGTTCTGGATTTGGGCTGCGGCGCAGGCACGCTTGCCATTGCCGCCGCATTAGCGCTCAAACAAAAGGTCCAAGCCAGCGACATTGATCAGGATGCCGTGGATGTGACTTTGGAAAACGCCGGGCAAAACAAGGTTGCTCACTTGG
>CALJNJ010000098.1 GCA_937981945.1 uncultured Caulobacterales bacterium
GGCAGGTGTGAATGATGAACCTGAGCATGAATTTAGAGGATCTTGAGTCGCATCAGCGAAACCACCACCAAAGGAGTTGACCCAAAGAGCCGTACCCGGGTCCAAACGCGGACAGTTAGAAATTTCGCGATCTGATTGAAACACACCTTCAGTGGCTGTGTAAGATACCGTTGCCTGAGCGGAACCGCGATCCATCGCAACCCCAACTGTAGCACCAAGGTTATACTGTTCGCCATCGCCATGTTCTGATGTACCGACTTGAGCTGTCAAATCGATGCCTTCAAAGTCTTTAGTTGTAATGATGTTCAAAACGCCTGAAACCGCGTCCGCACCGTAAACAGCAGCAGCGCCGTCTTTAAGTACTTCGATACGATCAACAGCTGCCTGCGGGAAAATTGCGAGGTCAACGAGGTTGTTAATACCAGAACCGACAGGAGAAACCCGACGACCATTCATCAGAACGAGAAGACGGTCAGCACCAAGGCCGCGAAGGTTGATGGTCTGTAGACCGCCTGAACCATTGTTGACGTTTGTACCGTCACCGGAGAATGATACGGATGGCAGTTCCTCAAGGAAATCACCCAGTGTACCTTTAGCGGCGATATCAATATCTTCTTTGGCAAGAACATTGACCGGACCAACAGCCGTGTAGTTATCCTGACGGACAATCCGCGAACCCGTTACAACGATCTCATCGTCTTCGTCGTCGTCGGAATCCTGAGCAACAGCTCCGGTTGACAGCCCGGCTGTCAGCGCGCCGACGAGCATCGTCGACTGTAGTAAGAACTTTTTAATGTGTGAATTCACAGTAAACCCCTTAATGGTTGTTCGTGCTTTATGCACTGTGTTTGTGTTTAGCCTTATAGTCTGCAGACATAGGCAAAACTCGGCCCTAAGGTCGAATCCAGACCTTCTATGACTATTTTTTAACAAAGCTCAAGACCGCTTATATGAAAAGTGAGGGTAAAATGCCCATTTTTTGAAAAACCGTTGCATTTTTGCAACCAACCGGGCAGTTTTCGTTAAAATAATCGTGATTTGAGTTGAATTTTCTGCTGAAATACAAGTCCCTAAGGAGAAAATCCCATGAACAAACCTATTTTGACAATTTTTATTGCATCGACCTTTTTGGCCTGCGGCACGGCCGCCGGGCAGGACACATCCAACCCTGCCAAGCTTGAAGCTGTCTATGCCTGCGCGGTTATGGCCGATGACGCTGCCAGATTGGCTTGTTTTGACACGGCCGTCGCTGAATTTAAGGCCGCTGAGAGCACCGGCGAAATTGTCACCGTCAGCAAAGAGGAGATTAAAGAGGCGAAAAAAGAAGGATTTGGGTTCAATTTGCCGTCTTTGTCGGGATTAGGGAAAATATTTGACGGGGGCGACAATAAGGAAAAGGATAAAACTGCCGAATTATCCAATGAATTCAAAAGCCAAACATTCGAAATAGAGCGAACGAAAACATTTTCTTACGATAAAACCAAGTTCTATTTCACCAATGGGCAGGTTTGGGAACAGGTCGGCAGCGGCAGTGTGCGCATTCCGCGCGAAAAAGACGGTGTTAAAAACACAGCGCTGATCAGCAGTGCAGCCATGGGCAGTTACAAACTGCAAATGGGCGGCAAAGGCCGCTCCATTAAGGTTCGCCGCGTCAAATAAGGATATGTCCTTTTGGGGGAGTGATTTTGAGTGGTCGTGGCGCGGTGTGACCGTCAAGGAAACCGGCGCCGATGTTCGCTTTGACGGGCCGTTATTTTACGACATATGGCGCTGGGCCGTCTATACGACAGCCGAAAAACTCAGGAGTTTTTCCCGGCAAAAACACGCCGTTTCCGTTGACGCCGGAACCATTCGGCCGTGGTATCTTTTATGGGCGGTTGTGACCCGCGCCGGCGGGCGGCTGGTATCGCCGGATTACGGCGACAGGATCAAAGCCCGAATTCACTTTTCAGACCAAACGTTTACGGCCCCCCAAAAGCCGGCCAATGATTTGTTTTCATTAAATTTTTCCTGTAATGATATCAGCAAAAGCCGGGTCGCGGGGACCTTTAAAAATGTCTTCGGTTATGACCTGTCCGTTGACCCGGAAACCTATGACAAAGACATGGTCGTAAAATCCGAGGATAACGGCGCTCATGACGGTAAAATCATGCCGGGTCCCACGGCAAAACAGCCCAATATGGTCTACCAGCGGCTTATTGATAACGCCACGGATGACGGCCATGTCAGAGATCTGAGATGCCCGACTTTAATGGGAAAACCCTGCCTGGTGTTTATCAAAGAACGCCCCATTGATCAGCGCTTTGATAATCTCAATACGCGCTGCCGCCTGGAAAAGCCTGAAGATCTGTTTTCGGACGATGAGCTGTCCAAGATTTCACAATTTTGTCAGAAAATGAAACTGGACTTTGGCGGGCTGGATATTTTACGGGATAAGGGGACGGGACGAATCTATATAGTAGACGTCAACAAAACGGATATGGGGCCGCCTTTGGCGCTCCCGCTGAGAGAAAAATTAAGAGCCGTCGACATTATTGCCGAGCAATTTAAAGCAGTAGTGTTTGCGCCGGAAAGCGGATAGAAGCGGGCATGGGCATTCCCTTTGTAAAATCGTTTGATTTTGAATATGGCGTCAGCGCGCCCATCAGCCCTATGATTGAACGGCTGGTCGCCGATAATCCGGGCCCGTTCACCTATACGGGCACGGGCGTCTATATTATCGGCGATAAGAATGTGGCCGTCATCGATCCCGGTCCGGCCACGCCCAATCATCAAGCCGCCCTTAAAAAGGCCCTCAAAGGTCGCCGCGTCACCCATGTTCTGGTCACCCATCACCATGTTGACCACTCACCCATGGCCGCGCCGCTGGCCGCCGAGCATAATTGCCAGGTTTACGGCTATGGTCTCCAGACCCGCCCGCCTGAAGGCGGAGAAGTTCGGCTCGAAGCCGGGGATGATCTGGGCTTCAAACCGGATATTGAGATTTGCAACGGGCTCAAGATCAACGGAGACGGCTGGACCATAGAGGCCATTCATACACCGGGACATACCTCCAATCATATGTGCTACGCCCTGCATGAGGAAAATGTTTTATTCTCCGGCGATCATATAATGGGATGGTCCACCAGCGTGGTCAGCCCGCCCGACGGCCATATGGGCGATTATCTGAACAGTCTCGATCGCATTTTGGAACGCAATTTTGACCGCATTATTCCCACACACGGTCCGGTGATCGAAAAGCCCCAAGAATTTGTCCAAGCCTATATTGACCACCGCCTGGCCCGCGAAGATCAAATCTGCGCCGCGCTCGGCGCCGGCCTGACCCAAATCAGTGACATTGTTGCCCGGCTTTATGCGGATATTGACAAACGCCTGCATCCGGCCGCCGCCCATAGCGTGCTGGCCCATATTATTCGCCTCAGAGAGATCGGAAAAATTGACGCCGACAGCCCTGACGGCCTCAAGACATCCTACAGGTTAAAGACAAGCTGATGCCCGATCACAAAGCGAGTTGTCACTGCGGAAAAGTACAGATTTTCTTTGAGGCCCCGGCCGAGGTTCAGGTCACGCTTTGCAATTGCTCTATTTGCAACCGAACCGGCTATGAACATGTTTTCGTTCCTCAGGAGCAGGCCACGATTTTGGGCGATGCCAATTTGATCACCTACACATTTGGGAGCCATCAAGCGAAGCACTATTTTTGCCAAACTTGCGGGATCAAACCCTTTTATATCCCCAAGTCTCATCCGGACGATTATTCCATCAATTTACGCTGCGTCGAAGGCGGCACATTAAGCATATCCGAAACCATTGAATTTGACGGGCAAAACTGGGAAAAGAACATCGATAATTTACGTTCGGAAACAAATAGTTAGCGCTCTATTGCCCGTGCCTTAGCCCATGGGCAAATCCGTAATTAATATATGTTTGGGATGGTCGGAAAACCGGTCCAGCCAAGCCATAATATTAGGGTAATCCGACAGCTCAAATCCGCCGTCTCCGGCCACATGCGTATAGGCATAGAGCGCGATATCCGCCACGGTCGGACCGGCGGCTGCAAACCACAAATTATCCGCCAAATGATGTTCCATAACGTCCAAAGCGGCCCTGCCTTTCGGCATGAGTTTTTCAAGTTCATCAGCGCGGGTATCAGCGGCGTACATGCGGATAAACCGGGCCACGGCGATGGCCGGTTCATGCTTATATTGCTCGAAAAACATCCATTGCAGCGCCTTGGTTTGCTCGAAATGACCGGCCGGCCAATAGGGCGTATCCCGGGCCAGAAAATACAAGATGGCATTGCTCTCGGCGATGCGCCGGCCGTCACTCAGTTCCAGTAATGGAATTTGCCCGGCCGGGTTCTTGGCCTTGTAGTCCTCAGACTGTGTTTCGCCCTTATGAATATCCAAGAGAACATGGTCATATTGAAGGCCCAGATAAGACATCAAAAGCCGAACCTTATAAGAATTTCCCGACGGTAAATAGTCGTAAAGCTTCATGTTGTTTTGCCCTCTTTTCAGTCAAAAAAATTGGCCCGAACGGGCCAATTAAATCATGGTTTATTCGTAAACGGGATCTTCGCCGTATTTATTGGGTCCGACCGTTCCGCGCATGCAAAACCAGATGATCATACCCAGCGACGCCAGTAAGCCGACAAGCGGAATAAGTCCGACAACAATGAATACTAAATACAGCCAGCCGGTCTGATTGAGATCGTGAAATCTCCGGACCGCTAACGCTATGCTCGGAATTAAAATTGCCAGAAAATACAACATCAATAAACCCAGCGGGATCATCATTCCGGCCGGTATTTCACCGCCGCCGCTGTCCAAGGCTTCCAGGTTTTCCAATCCGCCGCTCATAACCCCCATAAGAATCATAAGCACCATAGCGACGAGAAAATTAAAGAGTGCAACCCACCAATATTCCGACCGGCTAGAACGCCCCTGAAAATCCGTATAGCGCCTGAAAAACATTTTCACCGCTTCACCAAATCCAACCATAAAATCCTCCCTCTTTTTATTGTTGAAGGGATATCATGGGTGCGAATCGTTGCTTTTGCAATCAAAAAACCGCGCTTGCCGCGTCTGTCCTTACGCGGCGCCGCCGAATTTTTCGCCCCAAGCCGCCACGTCTTCGTCTTCTATTTTGGTGAATAAAAGCTCGGGCGCCGCCACGGGCAGACCCGGCGGAAGCGCATCGATAAGACCGGCAATATCCGAAACATCGCCGAAATTCCACGTGCGGTTTTCTTCCGGGATATTAATGGCGCCGAGGATTTTGGCCGCGGCATCCGGGATGACGGGCTGCGCGATAATTCCAAATAAGGCGACCAAATTAATCCCGGTGCGCACGCCGATAGCGGCCTGATCCACATCCGTTTTATAATGGGTCCACGGCGCGGCCTGG
>CALJNJ010000099.1 GCA_937981945.1 uncultured Caulobacterales bacterium
AAAAATGCCGGCTGAGCTCACGGAAGAAGAGCTGAAGGTTTGGGAGGCGCTCAGAGCGTCGAGCCCTGCCCTTTACAGCCCCTATTTCCATGTCGATTACACCCGTCTTGTGGGTGAGCTGCGCAGTGATGCGTTTGTGGCGATCGCCGCCAAAGACGGACAAATCATCAGCTTTTTCCCGTTTCAGGGCCACCGCGGATCGGGCGGATTTGTGCGGCCGCTCGGGGCGCCCATGACTGATTATCACGGCTTTATCGAAGCCCCCGGATCCCAAATTGATCATACGGAGTTTCTGCGCGGTGCCCGTATCGGCGCTTTGCACTATAGCGCCATGGTCGGATCACAGCCGGATTTGACGGGCTTTCACCGAGATGAAAACCCGCTTTGTTTGCTGGATCTGTCAGAAGGCGCAGAGAGCTGGCGGGCGACGCGGGATAAAAGCTATCGCCGCAGCCTTAAAAGCAATCGCCGGCGGATCAGACGGGCAGAAGAAGAATTTGGCGCGCGGCGCATAGATTGGCGCAGCAGCGACAAAGACATGTTTGATCAATTGATGAGCTGGAAGAAAGACCGCTTTGCCGAAACCGGGCTTTATGACGTTTTATCGGCCGATTGGACCAGTAATCTTTTGACGGAATTATGGAAACGGGATAGCGGGTTACGCTGTGATCTGCATGTTTTGTGGTTTGGTAATGAGCCGGCCGCTATGGATATGGGCCTGACCGACGGCGATGTGTTTCACAGCTGGATGGTGGCTTATAATCCGGAATTTCACAGCCTGTCCCCCGGCACGCAATTGCTCGAAGCCTTGATCGATGAAGCGCCCAAACTCGGCTACCGGCTGGTGGATTTAGGGGCCGAGTCCGACAGTTATAAATCCGCGTATGCGTCGCAGGACAAAACCGCGTTTTCCGGCTTTGTGCCGGTGGCCGGCGCGGCGGCAACTTTGAGTAAGATTTACGGGGCGGCTGAAAAATTCGGTGAAAAATCCCTAAAGGATATTCCCGGAAAATTACGCCGGCGCTATACGCAAATTGCCGATTGCGACGATACGGTTTCCGGCCGCGCCAAAGCCATGCTCGCCGCCGTTCGCAGCGGCGGGACCCGCTAGGCCAAATTCAAATAGCCATACCAAACCCCGAGCATGACCAGGCGTCCGGGCGTAGCGCTGCGGGTGATATAGCCGGCGGCCAATAAAAAGAGCGGCATGGCGAAAACGATCAGCCCCATATCCCGCAGGATCAAAAGCTCCCCTTGCGACAGGGCGCGCACAAATGACGGCACCATGACCAATATTCCGATTAAGACCGCCGCCCCGTAGGATAATATCCACTGAGATCCATTGCTGACGCCAAATGTCCCGCGAAGCTCGCGCAGGCTGCGGGCTTCCCACAGGGCGCTTTGCCGTGAGAGCATAAAGATCAGGATCAACATGAGCCCGGCGCCGACGCCCCTTCGAAACGGAAATACAAATCCGGCCAAAGCCATCAGGATCAATATCAAAACCAGCCAAGCCGGTGACAATATTTGCGACGCAAAAGATTTAATGCCGGCCCCGAAAACGCCGAAACTTTGAACCAATGGCCGGGCCACAACGCCGCCTAAGACGGAGAGCCCCGCAAACAGCCGCTGAAATAAACGCCGCTTTGGTTTGGCCACGGGACGGCGCGGTTTATAGACCAAAGCCGCCGCGGTCATGAGCGCGAAACTAAACAAGAGCCAAAAGCCCCGCGCCGATAACAGGCGCATATCGGTCAGCCCTCTGAGCGGGTAAAGCTCTATGAGCCGGTCTGTGGTCGGCGCCGCGCCCACGGCCAGAGCCGTCACTTGTTCATCACTGGCCACAAACACCGATGATGCAAAGCCGAAAACATCCTGAAAGAGATTGACGTCCGGAGACATAAACATGGACGCGGCGATCACATTGCCAAACATCCAAATCAGAAAAAATACAAAATCACCGCCCGCGCCCCGTAAAAACGGGCGGGCATCGAACAACACTCTGATGGCCGCAATCAGGGCCAGAGACGGGGCCGCCACCACAAACATAACCGCAATGGTATGGAGCGGCCTGATCTCAGATAGCGGAAGACGAAACAGGCTGAGGATAATGCCGGAAATACCGATCAGAAACAGCACCAGCCACAAAATGGCCGTGTCCGCACTGCCCTGGCCTAAATTGCGGGCAAAACGCCGCGCCGGTGTCACGTCGCCGATTTGATAGGGCTGGATTTTGGTGGGGCCCGCCCTGAGAAATATATAAGCCAGCGGCGTCAGGAGCAGAGCTGCGACCACGCCGAGCTGCAGGCCGATCACGCCGGAGTTTGCGACCGGGTAAGCATTATTGACCGAGAGGGTTACATAGCCCTCCCCCGGCAGCGGAATAATATAGCGCGCCCCGATCATGGTCCCGACAATAACGACCCACAGGGCCGGATGACGGATATGACGCCCCCATTGCTGGCGGAAGAATGTCAGAAAACCGTCAAACACCGGTCAGCTCTAATTTTTCAAAAT
>CALJNJ010000100.1 GCA_937981945.1 uncultured Caulobacterales bacterium
CACCGATATTCGCCAAACGGGCGCGACGGATATTGTCAGCGCCCTTCATGCCATTCCCGCCGGTCAGGTCTGGCCCATGGCGGATATTCTGGCCCATAAAGATTTGATCGAAGCCGGTAATAAAGATCATGACCCGCTGCACTGGACCGTGGTGGAAAGCATCCCGGTCCATGAAGACATCACGCTTGGCCGTCCGGGCTGCGAGGCCTATATTGAGGCCTGGGCCCGGTCCATGGAAAATCTCGCCGCCTGCGGGATTAAAACCATTTGCTATAATTTTATGCCCGTCATTGATTGGACCCGCACGGATCTGAATTATAAACTCCCAAGCGGGGCTTACGCGCTTCGGTTTGATCAAAAGAAATTTGCGGCCTTTGATCTGTTTATCCTCAAGCGCGACAATGCCGAAGCCGATTACAGCCCGGCTGAGATCGCAGAGGCCGAAACTGTCTTTAATGCCATGGACGGCAAAGAGCGGGCGCAGCTCACGGACAATATTATTGCCGGCCTTCCCGGAAAAATGACCGAGAGTTACGGCCTTGACGACTTTCGGGCCATGCTCCGCAATTACCAAGATATCGACGCGAACGCTTTGCGCCAAAATCTCTATGGCTTTTTGGACATTGTTCTGCCGCGCGCCGAAGCCTGCGGCGTGAAGTTGGCTATTCATCCGGATGACCCGCCCCGGGACATGCTCGGCCTGCCGCGTATTATTTGTACGGCAGATGATTTGGAAATATTGTTCAAGGCTCATCCCGGTCCGGCCAATGGCATTACCTTATGTGTGGGCACTTACAGCAGCCGGCCCGATAATGACCTCCCGGCCATGGCTCGGCAGTTCGGGCCGCGCATTCATTTTTCCCATTTGCGCGGTGTGAGCCGCGATCCCGATGAGCAGCGCTCATTTTTCGAAGCAAGCCATTTGGACAGTGATATTGATATGGTCGCCGTCATCCGAGAACTGCTCAATGAAGAGGCCCGGCGCGCAGACAGCGAAGACGAGCCGGACGATATTTTCATCCGGCCTGATCACGGCTTTCAAATGATGGATGACATCGGCAAAAAAGTGAACCCCGGCTATTCCACCATTGGCCGGATGAAAGGCCTGGCAGAAGTGCGCGGCGTCATTCGCGCCTTATCGGCGCAAAACCGGGAAAGCCTTTCATGAATAAATTGGCCAAGATGACCGCGCTCTTTCTGCCGGGCATATTTCTGCTGGGCTTTAATCTGGGCACCGGCAGCGTAACGGCCATGGCCAAAGCCGGCGCCGAATATGGCATGACCCTTTTGTGGACCATTATTGCTTCCTGCCTGTGCACGTTTTTCATGATCAATATTTACGGCCGCTATACTTTGGTGACCGGCGAGACGGCTTTGCAAGCGTTTAAAAAACATATTCACCCGGGCGTCGGCATGTATTTTATCGCGGCCCTGACCCTCGGCGTCGCCGGCAGCGTCATGGGCGTTATGGGGATTGTGGCCGATATCAGCCATGAGTGGTCCAAGACCATGATCGACGGCGGCATTGCGCCCATATGGTTTGCCGCTTTGTTTTCGGCCCTGGTCTTTTTCATTTTCTGGAACGGAAAGACCGAGTTTTTCGAACGCAGCCTGGCGGTCATTGTTGCCGTGATGTCGGCCTGTTTTCTGATCAATTTCTTTATTATGATGCCGCCGCCGGGAGATATCGTCAAAGGCCTTCTCCCGAGCGTTCCGCAAACAAATGCCGGCGCAGGCGCCGGGCCCCTTTTGGTGATCGCGTCAATGGTGGGGACAACCGTTTTCTCCGGGCTTTTTATTATCCGGACGACCTTGGTCAAAGAAGCCGGCTGGACCCTCAAAGATGAGAAGACCCAGCGCAATGACGCGCTTTTTGCCGTTGTTATGATGTTCCTGATCAGCGCCTCCATTATGGCGGCGGCGGCCGGCACTTTACACGCCGAAGGCTTGGGATTGTCCAAAGCTTCCCAAATGATTTCACTGCTGGAACCTTTGGCCGGGCCTTTGGCCACGGCACTCTTCGCCACCGGTATTATCGCCGCCGGCGTCTCGTCTCAGTTTCCCAATGTGTTGATGCTGCCCTGGCTGCTCTGTGACTATAATGAAACCGAGCGCAATATGACCTTGCCGAAATATCGCATCATGGTCTTCTTCATCAGCCTGCTCGGGCTTGTCGTGCCGCTCTTCGGCGCCCGCCCCGTCTTGGTCATGATCGTGTCCCAAGCCTTTAACGCGGTCATATTGCCCGTCACGGTGGCCTGCATTTTCTATCTGGCAAACCGCACGGATCTGATGGGCGCATATAAAAATAAATGGCCGGCCAATATGTTCCTGACCGTCATATTATTATTCTCAATCTTCACCTCCTTCATCGCCCTGAAAGGGGTCTGGAATCTGGTTTTTGTTTAACCGGCTATGGCAGATATGCCGGCTTGGAGCGCCGCGTTTCTGACCTCGGCCGCGAGGGCGTCGTCGGGCAAAGAGCGGGCCACCACCATGCCGCCAATGCACAGGGCCGTAAGGGAGAGCGCTTCTTTGCGTCCGCCGGTTCCGTTAAGCTCCAAAGACTTTTGCAAAAGTCCGGACATGGCCTCTAATAGTTTTTGATAGGAAAGGCGAACATCGCCCCGCGCTCTGGCGATGTCCGACGGCAGAGCGATCATGGGGCATTGGCCTTCCACATCGCCTAAATGTTCATCGGACAAATAACTCATCATCATTTGTTCGGCCATTTCGGGGCAAAAATTCTCAAAATCTATGCCCGCCTCATCGCGCCATTGCTTGCCCCGCCCCATAAGGAAACTTTCAACCGCTTCGGCATAAAGCGCTTCTTTGCTTTTAAAGTGATTATAAAATCCGCCCCGGGTAAGCCCGGCTGATTTCATAATCATATCAATGGAAACACCGGAAAATCCGTGCGTGTTAAAAAGCTTGCGCGCGGCCTCGACAATTTCTTGGCGTGTTTGGCGTTTATGATCGGCAGAATAAGGCATGAAAATCTCCTGTGTCAGGCCTGCATAACATAAATTTATATATGTTCTTGAACATATTAAAATGAATGCGATGTTGGCCAAAACAAGGAGGAAAACTATGGCAAATTTTATTTATGCATTTCACGGCGGCAAAATGCCGGACACCCCTGAAGAAGGCGCGGCGGTTATGGCGAAATGGGAAAGCTGGATGGCCGGACTGGGCAATAAACTCGTCCACCCCGGCGCGCCGGTGGGCATGTCTAAAACCGTGAGTGCGTCCGGTATTGCAGATAATGGCGGGGCAAACCCGCTCTCTGGGTATATGGTGATCAGCGCGGCTGATATCAATGCGGCCTGCGAAATTGCGAAAACCTGCCCTATTATCGAAAATGGCGGCAGTGTCGAAATTGCAGAAGAAATGGAAATGTAAATGGCACAATTTATTCTCACCTATCTGGGCGGTGATCGTCCTGAAACCCAAGAGGCCGGACAAAGACACATGCAGGAATTCATGGCCTGGGTGAAAGGTCTTGGCGACGCTGCGATAAGCCCTATGAACCCGATGGGGAAGTCCGGTTTTGTGTCCCGTTCCGGCGTCACGGAAGATTGGCCACATCCCAAGATGAACGGCTACACGATCATCGAAGCCTCGGACAAAGCCGCCGCCATCGCCGCGGCGCAGACATGTCCGTTTCTGGATATTGGCGGGACCATGGAAGTCGCCGAGCTTATCAATATGAAATCCTAATTTGTGGACGAGACTATGTTTGACAATTATTATCCGGCAATATTGGCCTTAACCCTTTTATGCCTCGCCATCCTGATTCAATCTGTATGCTGCGCCATATTTGCGTTTAACGAAAAAGGCGGCCAGAAGCCGGGGCGTGTGGTCGGCGGGCCGGAGCAACACAGCTTTCGGGTATTGCGCACCTATCTGAATTCCACGGAAAGTCTGCCTATGTTTATAGGTCTTCTTTTGGCAGCCATATTGGCGGGCGTGTCGCCAAAATGGGTCAATATTCTGGCCTTCGCCCATCTTGGATTCAGATTGCTGTTTTGGGCCGTCTATTACAGCCGGCTGGGTATTAAAACTCCGGGACCGCGGACGTTAGGTTATTTAGGCGGCATGCTCAGTAATTTTGCTCTGGGCGTTATGACGGTTTTGGCTTTGATATAATGGCTTATGACGAGCTCACTGCAGAACGGTTTCGCCTGGCACTCGGCAGTCTGGCGCCCATTGGCGAAAAGCGTATGATGGGCGGTCTGTGTTTTATGTATCGCGGACATATGATTGGCGGCGCCGACAAAAGCAAAGACGGGGTCCGGCGTTTCATGTTCCGACTGGGCAAAGAAAATCAAGAATTGGGGTTGTCACTTCCGGGGGCCATGCCAATGGTTCAGGGCGGGCGCACCCTTAGGGGTCTTTTCTTTGTCGACGAAACCGAACTGGATGATGAGCAGCTGAAATTATGGATTGATACGGCCGTCAATTACGTCTCGGCACTGCCGCCGAAATAATTTTCCCAAACCGAGCCAAACTTGCATGAAATTTGCAGTGAGGGTTTCGGGGCGTTGGGGGAACTATGTTTATCAGCTTGTCTGAAATGCTCCGGGAGATCAAAGAGGTCTGGTTTCCGGTTCGGCAATTTTACTATATCGATAATGGCGAAACCAAGTTTTGGCATTTCAATACGGCGCGTCAGATTTGGATGGCGGGCTCAGCCGCGCTGTTGATATTGTTTTGCGCGGCCCTGACCTATGATTTTTGGCTTGGATCGACGGCCGAAAAACTCAGCCCTGATCAAGCGGTGTTGATCAAGGCCGAATATTCCCGGCTCATCACCGACACAGAGGCGCGGTATGCCGTCACCGCCGAGCAGCTAAGCCGGCAGCAAGCAGAATTTGACGCCGTGACGGCGCGCCTGATGCAAAAACAAGATGTTCTGATGATTTTGGAAGAATTGGGATATTTGGATGATTTAACCGTCATCCAAGCGGGCGGATTATAATCTAGCGGCTGTAAATAATCGCATTCAGACCGAGCAAAACGATAAAGAGGCTGTATTTCAGCACTTTTTTCAAAGGTATTGGCGGAAATCTCATTTCAACCCTCAGTCAGCCCATACCCCGTAAGCTTCGTTAACCATAATTTTGCTGTACGAAAGGTGAATGACGGATTGGTAATGTTCCGCGCAATTATCGGCAGGACTTATCGGGGCCGGTAATCTTTTGCGTGACGGGTTTTTTAAGGGTCAGGCCGCAATGCTGCAGAATATGAGCTTCGGTTTTTTCCATGACAGCCGCCACGGCGTCTATATCCTCAAAGCAATCCCCGCCTGATAAATTGGCGTGGATGACTTTTTTAAACCCGTCTTTTGATTTTTTCTTGAATTGGACAGTGCCCGGCATTCCGGCGGGACGGCTCTCATAATAAATATGCGCTTCGCTCAAGACCGTACTCATATTGAGACTTTTAAGGGCGCCGTCGACACAGCTCACGGTCACGGGCGCGTCCGGCACAAGGGTCCGCTCAATCGCCATAGAATAAGAACACGCGGCCAGCAGCAGGATGCAGGCGCCCGTTAACAGTCCTGATCGGCAATTATATGTGTCTGAAAGCATGGGTGAGTATGACCGCAAACGCTCTGGAATCGCAAGGCTGTTCAACACAAACCAAATATGCGCTGCCGGGCCATCACAATGAGTTGTTGAAGTATGAACATTTATAATCTGTACAAGCGTCCGCTGCGTATGCAAAGTCGAGACTAACCAAGGGGAACTGACATGCGCATCCAATCAATATTACCGCTATTCGCGCTTGCGATGGCGGCCGCCATTCCGGCCCACGCCGATGATGAAGCCTTCTTTGATGAATTGATCGTCTTTGGCGACAGCCTGTCCGATCCCGGAAATTTGCCCGGTCTCTTGGGCGGACTGAATATTCCGGGCGCGCCCTATTTTGAAAATCAATTTTCCAACGGGCCTGTATATGCCAATTTATTGGATGATCTTTTGGGGTTTCAGGCGGACCGAAGCCTCAACTTTGCCATTGGCGGAGCCCGCTCCGGACCCGGCGTGACGCAAAACGCTTTTGGCTCCGATCATGTGAATGCTTTTCTCAACGGCAATGGCAGCGGCGCGCAAATCGGCCGCTATTTGGCCACCGGCCGCACGGTCAGCCCCTATGATCTGTTTGTACTTAATATTGGCGGCAATGATTATCTGGGCTTTAATCCGGCCGTGGATGACGCGACCGCCGTGGTCAATAATGCGGTCGGCAATATTTCAGGACAGCTGGATACATTAATCGGCGCCGGCGCCGGGCAAATCATTGTACCCTTGGTGGCTGATACCGGTCTGACCCCGTCCATTCGTTCAGGCGGACCGGCGCTAATCTCGGCAAGCTCCGCGATTTCCGACGCTCATAACGCCGCCCTGATCACTATGCTGGCGGGCCGCAATGATGACGCTTTGGTCTATGTCGTGGACTCCACCACCCTCTTGCGGGACGTGGTCAATAATCCCGGGAAATACGGCCTGACCAATGTGACGGAAGCCTGTTTTTCAGGCGGCGTCGTCTGTGCCAATCCGGATGAGTATTTGTTCTTTGACGGGGTCCACCCGACCGCTGTCGGCCATCAGATCACGGCGGCGGCCATGGCCGACACCATCATCTCGACCCGGACGCCCGGCGCCACAGCCGAGATCAGCGCCCGCCTGGCCGGTGAGTTTGATCTGGCCATGAACCACGCGGCCAAGACCCTGAAAGCCACGGATGAATGGACCTGGTTTGCCCAGGGGCATTATTACGGCGGCGACCGGGATACGCAGCGCATGTCCCTCGGCTATGATTATGACGGATATGGGCTGACTTTTGGCGGGCTGAAGCAAAAGAATAATTATGTCATCGGCGCGGCCGGTTCCTACGGCCTGTCCGATACGGATTATGACGGCGCCAAAGGCGGTATTGAAACTGATCATTTACGGGTCGGCATTTTCGCAAGGCGCGACGGCGACACCGTCTCCGCCATTGCGACCGGCACATTATCATTTGATGCCCATGATTTATCCCGCATCACCGGCGTAGCCGATCAAATCTCGCAAGGCTCCGCCGAAGGCCGCACCTTTACGCTCTCCGGTGAATTGCGCGGCAATATGATTGATCTGAAATCCGACAATCTCAAACTGACGCCATTCATCAGAGCCCGCTGGCAGGACACATCCATTGACGGGTTTGCGGAAAGCGGCGCCGTGGCTCTGGACCGGATTGTTTCGGATGTCTCGGTTAATCCGCTCACCCTTGAGCCCGGCATTGAGCTTGGCGGCAAAAGTGAAAAGCTCAGCTACGGGCTTGAGGCAAGCTGGGCTGAAGGCCTTGAAAACGACGCGCAAACCTATTCGACGGCCTTGGTGACCATTCCGGATGTGCCGGTGACCATCAGCACGGACGGGACGGATGACAGCTTTGGCCGCCTGACCGGATATGCCGGTTACGGGATTAGCGAAAATCTCACCTTATCCGTGACGGCCACGACGTCGGTGGCGCGGGACGAAGATGATTTATCAGGCTATGTCAGGATTAGCGGGAAGTTTTAACCGCCCTTAGAGATAGGCTTTAAGCTGCTGATGGAAATGCACAATGGCCGGCTCAAAATGGCCGAAGGTGAAATGGGAATTGGCGCCGGATAAAAGGCTGCGCTGCGCCGCCTCGACCACGGCGATATCTTCGGACTGCCCGGTTTGGCTGACAAACTCCCGGTCTTTGACCGCATTGGCCAACGCCGTTTCCTTATCGGACTGCCCTTTGGAATGGGTCATGTGATAAGTGGTAAATTTGGTTCGGCCCTCATCCAGCGGCTCCAATATGCCCAGATTGGTATGATGGGTAAGCTGGGCGATAATCACATTGGGAAAGAGCTGATATAAATAGGTCACACTGCCCGTGGCGTCCCGTTTCTCCGCCGGCACATCCGCTAATTTTTCAATGCGCCGAAACGGATAAGTCACTCGCGAATGCGCGCCGACAAATTCGATCACATTGAGATTGTCATAGCCGAACGGATAGAAGGTTTTACTATGGGCAGGTTTGATGTGATAGCCTTCGATAAAGCTCTCCAGGAACAGTTTCCAATTGGAGTCGATCACGCCTTCGCTTTTACCGAAAAAATCCTGATCTTCCGTGAAAAATTGCGGCAGATCCGCAATCAGGCTTTCGGGATTATCAATCCCCTCATCCTGCACCACATAGACCAAACCGTGACGTTCAAAAACCGTGACCTCCGCCAGTCCGTGTTCGAGCTTATTAATATCGGGAAAACCGTCTTCATGGGGAATGCCGAGCAAGGCGCCGTCCAGCCCATAAGACCAGCCGTGATACGGGCATACAAAAGCGCCAACGCAGCCCGTCCCTTCCGTGAGCTGAGTGCCGCGGTGACGACAGGCATTTTTAAAACCGCGCACAATGCCGTCCCTTCCGCGCACAATAATCAAAGGCGTGCCGGCCGCGGCGTAGGCGATATAATCTCCGGTCTTGGCCAGGGCCGCGCTCGGGCAAATAGGGGTAGGAAATTTTTTAAATAAGGCCCGCTCAGCCTCCAGCCGATCTTTAGAGGCGTAATTCCCGACCGGCTCTTTCCATACATCCTTGCCGCGATCCGTCGTCCCGTTTTTGATATGGGTGAGGACGCGGTCGATGACGTGAATATCGGACATAAATTCTGACATGAGGCCTGCCTAACACATTCAAAAACACCTGCCTAGCAAGCATCTATGTGAGATAAAAAATAACCGGGACCAAAACGGCCGCATAGACGAGGTAAAAAACAGCGTTGGAAATGTGCTCATTGTCCAATGGCCGAAAAACTTCAGAAAAGGTTTTGGCCGGCAAAATGGCCATGATCGCGACCGCGGAAACAGCGCCGGCCTTTTTTGCGAGGGTCGTAGGCTCAAAGAGACAAAGACTCGCAACAATAATAATAGCGATCATCAGAATATGGTGGATGAACTTATGGCCCGGCAACACCTTCATTTCGACCTGCAATTTTAATTTTGGCCCGATCTGACTCAAAATCAGACCGCTCATCAATACCGCCACGATAATATTGGGTTCCGTCAGTCCGGCTAAGCTCTCTGCGATCAAAGGAATTTGGATATAAGCGAAAACAATAAAGGCGGACCAACTCGTCCAAAACGAAAAGCGCGCAAAGCTTTTGGCAAATTTGTCGACAAAGCCGGCGACTACTTTGGACAAAAAATAGCCCATTGTAATCAGGAGCATCGCGGTGACCGGAGCTTGCAAAAACTCCGGTAATACTGACAATAAAATTTTATATTTTTCCATGAATTACCCCCGCTCATCCTTAGACGTTCCCAAACAAATATAGGAGGTGATGCTGGCCACTTGCGGGAGAATGCCGAGCCGGTTGGAGTGGAAGTCTTTATAGGTCGACAGATCGGCCACTTCCACGCGCAGTAAATATTCCACACTGCCGGTGACATTATGGCATTCCGTCACTTCGGGCGCGGCGGCCATGGCGGTCTCAAAGGCGAGCGCATCTTTTCTGAGCTGGCCCGACAAGGCCACCATAACAAAGATGGTCATGGCGCCGCCGAGTTTGGATTTATCAATCACGGCCCGGTAACCTTTAATGACGCCGGAGCGCTCCAGCTCCTGAACCCGGCGCAAACAGGCCGAGGGCGACAGACCGATCCGTTCGGCCAAATCCACATTGCTGATCTTGCCGTCGCGTCTAAGCTCGGACAATATTCTCTCATTCATGCTGTCAATATTCGTCATATATTGCGCATTTTGCGCACAGGAGCGGATTTTAGCAAGGAAATTGAACGCAAATTGCGCTATTATTGCGCCATGGAAGACATATTCGGATTTAGAAATGCCAAAATCGCGACCCTGGCCGGCGAGCGCGGTTATGGCCTGACGGATGGCTGTATCATTTGGGCGGAGGGCGAAATCGCCCATATTGGTAAAGAGATTCCGGCGCGTTTCCGGGATGCCGAGATCATAGACCTGGAAGGCCGGCTGGTGACGCCGGGCCTGATCGATTGCCATACACATTTGGTTTACGCCGGCTCCCGCGCCGAGGAATTTGAAATGCGCCTTGAGGGCAAATCTTATGAAGACATCGCCAAAGCCGGCGGCGGGATTGTCAATACGGTGGCGGCCACGCGCGCGGCGAGCGAAGAGACGCTACTGAAACAATCCCTAAAGCGGGTCGATAATCTTTTGGCCGAAGGCGTCACCACAATTGAGATTAAATCCGGTTATGGTCTGGATGAGCAAAGCGAGCACAAAATGCTGCGGACCGCGCGCGAGCTGGAACATCACCGCTTGGTCAATATTCAAACCACTTATTTGGGCGCTCATGCCCTGCCCCAAGGCTTGTCCGCCGATGACTATATTGATCAGGTTTGCATTCCGGCTCTGCGCTCGGCCCATAAGGACCACTTGGTCGATGCCGTTGACGGGTTTTGCGAAACCATTGGGTTTACGCCGGCGCAGATCACCCGCGTGTTTGACGCCGCGAGAGAGCTGGACCTGCCCGTCAAACTCCACGCCGAGCAATTATCCGATCAAGGGGGCGCGCAGCTCGCTGCTCGCTACGGCGCCTTATCCGCCGATCATTTGGAATATATTTCTGACGCCGGCATCGCTGCCATGGCCGAGGCCGGCGTTGTCGCGGGCATCCTGCCGGGCGCATTTTATTTTCTCGGCGAGACCCAAAAACCGCCTATTGAAAAACTGCGCGCCGCCGGCGTGCCCATGGCGGTGGCGACGGATTGCAATCCCGGCAGCTCCCCTATGACGTCGCTTTTGCTGGCCATGAATATGGCGGCGACTTTGTTTGCCCTGACGCCGGAAGAGTGCCTGCGCGGCGTTACGGTCAACGGCGCCCGCGCTTTGGGATTGACGGATTGCGGGCGCTTGGCCCCCGGCCTGCGCGCCGATCTGGCCGTGTGGGATACGGATCACCCGGCCGAGCTGACTTACCGCATGGGAGACACGCCCCTGCACGCGCGGGTTTTCGGAGGATTATTATGCTGACCTTAAATCCGGGCTCGGTTCGATTGGCCGAACTGCAGAAAATCTATCGGGATCAGGATTCCGTCTGTCTGGCATTTGACGCAACGGAAAAGATTAAAATCTCTCACGAAATCGTCGCTAAAGCGGCTGCGGGGAATGAAGCCGTTTACGGCATAAATACCGGTTTTGGAAAACTGGCATCCGTACGCATTGCACCTGAAGATACTGAAACATTGCAGCGCAATTTGATCCTGTCCCATTGTGCCGGTGTGGGGGAACCGATGCAGCGCAATATTGCCCGTCTCATGATGGCTCTGAAATTGATTTCTTTGGGGCGCGGCGCTTCCGGTGTCCGTCCCGAGGTCACTGCTCAAATCGAAGCCATGCTTGGGCGAGGCGTCACGCCGATAATTCCCGCACAGGGATCCGTGGGGGCTTCCGGCGATCTGGCACCATTGGCCCATATGGCGGCCACAATGATTGGTGAAGGCGAAGCCAATTATAAGGGTGAGGCAATGTCCGGGGCTGAGGCTTTAGAAAAAGCCGGGATCGCCCCCATTACGCTAGGCCCTAAAGAAGGGCTGGCGCTTATTAATGGGACGCAGTTCTCAACGGCCTATGCGCTAGCCGGTCTATTTGAGGCCTGGAACGCGGCGCAAATGTCACTGATTACTTCAGCGCTTTCCATTGATGCGGCCATGGCGTCGACGGCGCCACTCCATCCGGAAATTCATAAATTGCGTGGGCATCCCGGTCAGATAGAGGCGGCGAAAATCATGCGAACACTGCTGGAAGGCTCTATCATTCGCGACAGTCACCGAGACGATGACCCCCGCGTTCAGGACCCATATTGTATGCGCTGCCAGCC
>CALJNJ010000101.1 GCA_937981945.1 uncultured Caulobacterales bacterium
CTGGGCATGAATGCTTTGCTGGGCGTCGGCCTTGGCTCAGAGCGTGAATCTCAACTGGTTGTTATGCGCTGGGACGGCGGTAAAAAAGGCGCCAAGCCGGCGGCCATTATCGGAAAAGGCGTTACCTTTGACACAGGCGGCATCTCCCTCAAGCCCGGGAACGGCATGTGGGATATGAAAGGCGATATGGGCGGGTCAGCCGCTGTGGTCGGCGCTATGATCGGCGTTGCCAAACGTAAGGCCAAAGCCAATGTGATCGGTATTATCGGTTTGGTCGAAAACATGCCTGACGGGCGCGCTCAATTGCCGGGTGATATCGTTAAATCCATGTCCGGCCAAACTATCGAAGTTCTCAATACGGACGCGGAAGGTCGTTTGGTTCTGGCCGATGCCCTGCATTATTGCGCGACAAAATATAAGCCGAAAGCCATGATTAATTTGGCAACGCTCACCGGGGCCATCATTGTCTCCCTCGGGCATGAACATGCCGGCGTATTTTCCAATGATGACGGACTGGCCGAGCAAATTGCATCCGCGTCTGAAGCATCAGGAGAACGTAGCTGGCGTTTGCCGTTACTGCCGGCCTATGACAAACTTTTGGATACGCCCAACGCAGATGTTAAAAATATCGGCGGGCGGGAAGCCGGATCCATTACGGCCGCGCAGTTCTTGCAGCGCTTTGTCGGTGATACGACTTGGGCCCATATTGATGTCGCCGGTACGGCCATGAAGAATAAGCGCAATGACCCGCGGGAAACCACATTCGGGACAGGGTATGGTGTCAGGCTCCTCAATCACTGGATCGCTGATAATTACGAGGGCTGATGACCGAATATTGGTTCTATCACCTGGAGGCCTCCGTTCTGGAGGGCGTGTTACCGGGTCTTCTTGAAAAGACCCGGGATCGCGGTTGGCGTGCTCTTGTCAAAATGCCCGAGTCGCGTCTGGCCGATACGGACAAGTTTCTGTGGACATTCAAAGATGACAGTTTTCTGCCCCACGGCAGGGATGATCAGCCATTGGCCGATCAGCAGCCTATTGTTTTGTCGTCCACGGCCGCGACATCGGACGGGTTTGAATGCGTTTTTCTGGTCGACGGCGAAGACTTGGAAATGAGCGAGGCAACCGAAAGATGCCTGGTCATGATTGACGGCCGCAATCAGGAACGCGTTCAGGCCGCGCGGGCCAAGTGGAAAAGTCTGAAAGACAAAGATGCGACCATGTCCTATTGGCAGCAAAATGATCGCGGAGGCTGGGACAAGAAAGCTTAGTGTGCCGTAGCGCCTTTCACCGTGCCCGTCATGTGCTAACCTTTGCACATGATTCGTATTTTGGCCTTGATCCTGACGCCGGCCTTATTGCTGGCTTGTCAATCGACACCGCGCAATGCGCAGCCTGTTTTTCCGCGCGGCGCGCAAGGTCAATATGTTCGTCCCGCTTATTTAAATCCTGCGCCGGTCCCCCGTATTCCGGCGACCGATGTCTGTCAGTCACAACTGTTTCAGGGGTTGGTCGGGCAGCCTGAAGGCGCCATTTTTATTCCGGGATTGCCGGGCACAAAGCGCGTGATCAAGCCGGCCTTTGATGAGGGTTTTGATTATGACGCCGGTGATACGTTCGGTCAGGAACCGACCTATCTGGAAGTGCGGGATTATCTCCCGGATCAATCCCTTTATGCGCCGTCAATCCGAACGCCGGGATCCTTATTGGCAGTAACGGAATTTAACACCAACCGCCTAACAATCGAACTGGATATAGAAGGCTATGTTCAGGAAGTGCGCTGCGGTTAGGATTCGAACGCGGTAACTTTTCGTCCGTCCAGCTTTAGCGCAATCTCGCCGCGCAGCATCTTAAGCGCGTCTTCCCCAAAAACTTCCCGTCGCCATCCGCTCAGCGCCTGAACATCAGCTTTTTCCCCGAAGGCTGCAATCTTCTCAATGTCCTTGGCGGATGCGACCAGTCGCGGCGCGATATCTTCATACTCGGTCCGCAGTCGCAACAGGGTGCGCAACATTTCCGAGGTCGGTCCGATATTGGGCGGCATATGCCTAACCTTTGGAATAGGCGGGCCGTAGTCCTCCACATTGTCCAGCGCGTAATTGATGTCTTCAACCAGTTTTTTGGCTGTTTCGGATCTTTCAAACCCGTTGGGCACGCCGCGCAGGGCAGCCAAGGCTTTCAGCGTACGAGGTTTTTGCTGCGCTATATCGTAAAGCGCATCATCTTTTAAAACGCGGCGGCGGGGGATATTTCGTTTTATGGCTTTGCGTTCCCGCCAAGCTGCTGCCGCTTTTAGGACGGCTAAATATTCCCGTTTGGGCCGGCGAATTTTCAGCCTTTCCCATGCGGTGTCCGGATTGTTTTCATACAGACTTGCCTGCATTTGCGGCTGCATTTCCTCGATTACCCAATTCAGGCGTCCGCGCTCTTCCAGCTCCGTGACCATACCGTTGTAAAAATCCCGCAAATGGGTGACATCACCCAAGGCGTATTTCAGCTGTTTGGGTGACAAAGGACGTTTTGACCAATCGGTAAATCTCGCCCCTTTATCCAATTCTTTGTCGAGCCGTCCCTTTACCAAAGCTTGGTAACTTACCGAGTCCCCATAGCCGAGCGCCATGCCGGCAATTTGAGTGTCAAATACAGGCGCCGGAACCGTGCCGATCAGGTGATAGAAGATTTCCAAATCCTGCCGCGCAGCGTGCATGACTTTGGTGATTTTTGAGTCCAATAAAAGTTTGTGGAGCGGCTCAAGATCAATGCCTTTAGCGAGCGGATCAACAATGGCTTCGTCGTCATCAGTGGAAACTTGGATCAGACACAAAATCGAGAAAAACGTGCTCTCACGCATGAACTCCGTGTCAACACAGAGAAATTCTTTGTCTTTAGCTTTGTCGCAAAATGCGGCGAGCGTCGCCGTATCCGTTATGGTGTGAATCGTCATATGGCCACGGGAATAGGGCGCAATTTGCCATTTGTCACGGGCTTTGTTGAAGGGTTCGGATTAGCCCGTCGCCGGCATCTTCGATCAAATCAAGGACGTGTTCAAAACCGCGGGCGCCGCCGTAATAAGGATCGGGAACTTCCGCCTCGGATGAGGTGCCGTATTCCAGAAATAATTTGACTTTGTGACGGGCATTTTCAGGCGCTTTGGACAAAAGTTCAGCCCGGTTTCGGCGGTCCATGGCCAGGATAAAATCAAATATTTCAAAATCATCTTGTTCAACAGGCCGGGCTGTTTGGCCGGCAAAAGAATAACCGCGGCGCGTGCCCGCTTCTCTGGCGCGCTCATCCGGTAATTCGCCGCGGTGCCAACCGCCGGTGCCGGCGCTGTCAATCTCAACGTCAAGACCTGCCAGGCGGGCTTTGTGCCGAAAAACGGCCTCTGCGGTTGGTGAACGGCAAATATTTCCCAGACACACAAAAAGAACTTTGGGTTTTGACATGGTTTCGGGTTAAACGGGTTTATGTCCAAAATCAAAAACATTGTGGTCCTCACCGGCGCGGGTATTTCGGCAGAAAGCGGGATTCGGACGTTCCGGGACACCGGCGGTCTGTGGGAAGATCATTCAATAGAAGAAGTGGCGACCCCGGAAGGCTATGCTGCCAATCCTGAACTTGTTTTGGGGTTTTACAATGCCCGGCGGGCGCAGCTGAGCAGCGTCGAACCCAATCCGGCTCATACAGCTTTGTCACGGCTTGAAAAAGGATTGATCGGGCAGGGCGGCTATCTGACGATTGTCACACAAAATGTGGACGATTTACATGAACGCGGCGGCGCGGAGAACGTCATTCATATGCACGGGGAATTATTATCCCAATGGTGCCGATCCTGTAATCATAAGTTCAAGAGTTCAGAGAGTTTTACGCTGCAAAGCCAATGCCCGAAATGCAGCGCGGGCGGGAAAGTTCGGCCCGACATCGTTTGGTTCGGCGAAATGCCTTATTATATGGATACGATCGAAATGAGCGTTACAAATTGCGATTTGTTCGTCTCCATTGGGACGAGCGGCGCGGTTTACCCGGCGGCCGGATATGTGCAAATGGCGCGGGGCCTTGGAAAGCAAACCCTCGAGATTAATTTGGAGCGTTCTGAAGGCTCCCACTTTTTTCATGAAACCCGATTAGGCAAGGCCGGCGAATTAGTCCCCGCCTGGGTCGATGAGGTTTTAAATGGCTGACATTTTGGTTTGGATTGACGCTGATGCCTGTCCGGTGCGCGAAGAGACTTACAAAGTCGCGCTTCGTCATAAGGTCCCGGTAAAAGTTGTCTCAAACAGTTTCCTGAGAGTGCCCGACCATCCGTCCATTGAAAGGGTGATGGTTTCGGACGGATTTGACGCGGCCGACGATTACATCGCTGAGAATTGTGGTCCCGGCAGTGTGGTCATAACGGCGGATATTTTACTGGCGGATCGCATATTAAAGGCCGGCGCTGCGGGGTTGTCGCCAAAAGGTGATGCGTGGACTGACGATAATATCGGAACGGCCATTGCCACGCGGGCGATTATGGCTGATTTAAGAGCGGGCGCTTTAGGCGAAAATATTGGCGGTCCCAAGCCGTTTACTCATGCTGACAGATCCAAATACTTACAAAGCCTGCATAATTTAATTGAGCGCCTGAAGCGGGGCTGAGGTCAGCCTTCTGCCATGACCAAATTGGTTCGGCGCCGTCTGATATCCATGTCGCAGAGCGCCATTTCGGTTTCGCGAATAAAGGCTTTTTCCGTATCGGTGATCAATTGCCCTTTGTACTCAAATCGGGACTGCGGATGAAGTTGATCGACAAGGTCGTGAGCCGCCACATCGTAAAACCGCCACCATCTTTCCATCATGTGCCGCGTCTCTTCATCGGTCGTAGACAGGCAGTCCTGCACGTCGGGCATGCGAGCCATAAAGCGGGCTTTTTCCGCCGCTGATGACTCGCCGAACCATTCATCGCCCACATCTTCAAAGACCAGACCGCCTTGGCTCAGCTCTTCGCAAACTTCGCTGCCGGTATTGACGCAATCAGTCAGTTTGCCCCCGTAAATCGTGACAAAGCTGTGGTCGGCGGCTGTTTCAATAATGTGGCGTCTAGAGATATCAAAAGCATCACGTCCGGCCAGGCTCATTTTCGTATCAGCGGGTACAACCAGGGGACGGACGCCGCAGCGCTCGGCAATGATATCGTCATTGGTCAAATCCCTCGGCAGATCAAGACGGGCATTGATATTGTCGAGAATAAATTTGCGGTCGGCATCGTTGACTTCAACATCCGAGCTCGCGACGATTTCGTCAGTTGTGCCGACGCAAGTATTGCCCGCCATGGGTAGGGCGAAAAACAGCCGCCCGTCGCTGGAAAATGACGTAATGACGTGGCGGTGTTCGGTCACAGCCGGGATGATCAGATGGGCCCCTTTTGACAGAACATGTTTATGGCCGTGGGTTAATTCCGCCATGGTCACTAATTTATCGGCGTGAGCGCCTGCCGCGTTGACAATGGATTTGCTTCGGGCCGTATGACGACGTCCCGTCAGAGCATCTGTTGTCTCGACATTCCAAATGCCGTCATCGCCGCGCTCCAGCCCGGTAACGGCCATATAGTTCACGGCGACCGCGCCGCGCTTTAATGCCGATTTTATGAAGTTAAATGTGAAGCGGGCATCCCCGTCGCGGTACACACAATCGGAATAAGAAAATGCGCCGCCGAAATCATCATCATTGAAATGGGGCTCGACCTTATTGAGTTTGGCTTTGGTGTAATAAAGCGGCCTTTTGGTGCGAAACTTCCCCATGGCCCAATACAAAAGAGAGCCGAGATAAATCAGAAAAGCCGGTTTGCGAAAGCCTTTGTCGATCTTGGTAATGAACCGGGTCTCGACGATGGAGGACGGGAAGTTATCCATTAATTCATTGCGGGACTTACACAAATCCCAGACCAGGCTGAATTCGTAATTTTCCAAATATTTGATACCGCCCCAAGCC
>CALJNJ010000102.1 GCA_937981945.1 uncultured Caulobacterales bacterium
GATTTCAGACAAGCTGAACGCCGGGGACACATCTTTGGTGACGTTTGAATTTAACGAAGCGGCCTGCGCTTCGCCTTTGCCGCGGGCCTTTCAATGGCTCGACGGGTCTGCCTATCTCAATCACGTTGAGCTGGTTCGAAAAGCGCGCGGCGCGGAAGTTCCCGAGAGCTTCTATTCTGACCCGCTCATGTATCAGGGCGCTGGCGACACATTTATCGGGCCGCGGGATGATATTGTCGCCGAGTCTGAAAGCTTCGGTATCGATATGGAAGCCGAGCTCACCATTATTACCGACGACGTTCCCATGGCCGTCTCTGTCAAAGATGCCGCCAAGCACATCAAGCTGATCATGCTGGTCAATGATGTGTCTCTGCGCGGCCTCATTCCCAATGAACTGCGCAAAGGCTTCGGCTTTGTTAACGGCAAGGCATCGTCAGCGTTTTCACCGGTCGCGGTAACGCCGGATGAGCTTGACGATAAATGGGGCAGCAATACAATCGATCTGCCATTGCTGGTAGAATATAACGGCAAGCCTTTCGGCAAAGCCAATGTGAAAACCGACATGACCTTTGATATGGCCGAGCTTGTGGCGCACGCCGCCAAGACCCGTCATCTTTGCGCCGGCACAATCATCGGCTCGGGCACGGTCTCTAATAAGTTTGAAGGCGGTGAGGGCAAGAAGATCGAACATGGCGGGGTTGGTTATTCCTGTATCGCCGAAATTCGCATGATTGAAAAAATTCAAACCGGAGAGTTCATCACGCCCTTTATGCAATTTGGCGACGTGGTCAAAATTGAAATGAATGACGCGGCCGGAAAATCCATTTTCGGGACCATCGAAAACAAGGTCGTCAAATATAAGAAACCCTGATAAACTCTCCGTCAGGAGGAATTATGAGAATTATATTCACAGCTATGGCGATCGCCGGTTTGGCCGCGTGCACGACGCCGACTGAGCCCGTTTCTCAGGACTATCAACGCATCAGTATTGAGGGCGAGAAAGCGACCGCAGCCGAGCGAGCACTTTGCGAAAGCGTGGGCGGCACGGTTCGCCGCGCCGGAATGCGGGGCTGGGAACATTGTATTCAGGATATGCCGGACGCCGGGAAAACCTGTAGCGACGGGTCCGACTGCGTGGCGGACCGCTGTATTATTCCGCCGCAGGAAGGCCGCGAATATTCGCCGGGCGAAACTGCCACTGGCATATGCGCGCCGACCGATGAAATATTCGGCTGCTTTACCCGGGTGACCGGCGGCAAAGCTGAACCCACGCTTTGTATTGATTAGAAGCCGGGCGTGACTGAAAAAATCAAAACCTTGCATCCCGATCCTGGCAAACAGGGCGTCAATATAGACCGGTCAAAATATGATTTGGTGCGCGCCGGTATTTTTCATGTGCTGGGAAAAACCGGCACCATGAAACCCATGAAAATGTTCGACGCTGTGGCTGATCATTTGGCAGGGCAAATGGATGGTTCGATCCAATGGTATGCCGTGTCGGTCAAGCTTGATATGGAAGCCCGCGGCGAGATTGCTCATGATCGTAAAAAAGGCCTGGTGAGCCTTACGGGAAAGTCAGCCGATAATTTTTAAAGGCGGGCGTTGAAAGCCCCAAATGGACGCGGCGGATTTGACCAGATCGGATTCTTCGCGGTGATATTCTTGATCCGCAACTGAAATCGTCACCATTGCATCATACATGGCCTCCACATGGGCATCATCGGAAAACCGGGTCAGGGCGCGCAGAATTTCCGTATTCTTACGACGACCGGACAGAGTCGCGCTCAGCTCTGATTCTTTTGTGTTGAACCATTCGACCAGTTCGTCTTCCGATTTGGCATCAAGACCGAACAAGCTGAACAAAGCATTGGCCTGCGTGCGGAACTCACGGAGTTCCGGGTCTTTAATTTTATGATCAATCATAACCGTTAACGCCAACGGCATGAGTATTTCATCATGTGTATACACGAATTTTGGTTCTCTCTCTAATTCCCCTGCCTGACTATTAGCGCGTCATGAATTTATTAACAAGTCGTAATCTCAGCCTTATCAACCGGCCAAATAGGCGATTAATTACCTGTAGACCGTTGCCCCTTCGCTTAATCGGCCTTAATCAGAGAGCTGGTTTCAAGCGAGGGGATTCGCATGTTTTTACTATCAAATTTGGTCATGGCAGGTGCCGGCGGCGCCAAAGCTGCATCATCCGGATTATCAATTTTTGAAATAATTGCCCTTTTGCTGGTTTTGTCCGCCATATTTTCATGGCTCAACAAAGTATTCTTTAAACTCCCTCATACAATCGGGCTTTTGGTGATCGCATTGATCGCGTCCATGGTCCTGCTGGGGCTTGAACTGGCGATCCCGTCCCTGGGCATGACCGATATGCTGCAGGGCGCCATCGGACAGATTGATTTCAACGAAGCCTTGATGAAAGGCATGCTTGGCTTCCTGCTATTTGCAGGCGCTTTGCATGTGGATATGGGTTTTCTGCGCTCTGAAAAATGGGCCATTGGCTCCATGGCGACCTTTGGCGTGGTTTTATCGACCTTTATCGTCGGCACAGGGTTTTACTTCCTGTGCAAGATGTTCGGCGTTGATATGCCGTTTATCTGGGCGCTGGTTTTCGGCGCTTTGATCAGTCCGACCGATCCCGTCGCCGTTTTATCAATCCTTAAAACCGTTAATATGCCCCACGCCCTCGAGGCCAAAATCGCCGGCGAAAGCCTGTTTAATGACGGTGTCGGCGTTGTGGTGTTTTCCATTATTGCCGCCTTGGC
>CALJNJ010000103.1 GCA_937981945.1 uncultured Caulobacterales bacterium
AGCAATGTTTTTCAGGAATTTTTCTTCACCGGCGCAATTGGCAATTGTGAAGCCCGCAAAGGCCAGGTTTTCCGGGCTGGTCGGAAATTCCCGAAAGACATATCGAACCTTGCCGGTCTCAATATATTTCTTATTCAAATCCGGATAAACCGAATTATGCCAATTGGCACATGCCGGGCAAACCACGGAAGCGTATTCCACAATCGTGACCTCTGCGTCCGGGTTTCCGATGACATGATCTCTGTCTACCACATAATTGGAGGACGGCGCCTTAAAAACGGGCGAGTCTCCGGCCGCAACGGGTTCCGTTGGGGAAGACGTGCCGTCGCCGCCGCATGCACTGAGCATAGCGCCCGCTAAAAGGCCAATAGCCAATCGCCGTAAGGGCGAATCAAATCTCATTACGTCAAACATACGCAACTCTCCCAATTTCGGGCTGAAACGCAAGAATTGCGTCAACCTTTTGTTAATTTATTAACAATTTCCTAATTTCAGCGAAAAACCGCTTTTTGCGCCCTTTAAGGGTTCAGAGCTGCGTCCAAACCGGCGGCAGTCGAATCGCCTTCAAACTTTTTGCCGTTAATGACAAAAGCAGGGACGCCGGAAGCGCCGGTCGCTTCGAGTCGCAGAGAGGAGGTGTTTAAGCGCTCCACATGGGACCGGTCTTCAAAACAAGCCTGTTGCTTGGCATCCGTATCCAGCCCGGCTCTGGCAAAAAGGTCGGCGTAAACCGCTTCGGCTTGGCCGGCTTGTAATTGCTCAAAGATTTTGGCCTGATTTTGCATTTGGTAAACAACATGGTCCATATATTTATCGGCGGGCGCACAATCAGCGATGACAAAGCCGTAAGCGGCCACTTGCTGCGGCGGCGTTGCGACTTCGCGGAACACCATCAAAGTATTGCCCGTATCGATTTGGCTGGCTTTGAACTTTGGCCATTCAGAGGTGAACCAAGCTGAGCAATGCGGGCAAGTTACCGAGGCGTAAACTATCAGCGTATTCGGAGCCGCCGTGCTCCCGACCACATGGTCATTGGGCGCCCTCGTAAAAATGTGATCCATATTGGCAGCTTCAGGGCTGATCTCGCGCGGACCGTGATCATGGCCGGAATGATCTTCCCCGGCATGTTCACTATGGTCACCGGACATCTGAGCAGTTTGTTCAACCGGAGTTTCAACGACTTCTTTTTCAGTTACGACTGCATCAACTACTTCAGAAGCAGCAGCGACGGCTTCGTTGGCAATTTCGGTTCCCGTATCTTTGGCGCAGGCAGTTTGCGCCAGGCAAAGAGCGGCGGCGGCAGTGATTAAAAGAAGACGTGGCATAATATTTCCTATTCGGGGCGGCGCAGAGCAGAGCGTCCCAGTTTTTCCAGAGCCTTCTTTAAGTCCGGATCACGAACTTTTTCCAGCGAAGATTTCAGTTTTTCGGTCTGTCCCGGTGTCAGGTCAATCGTCCGGTTCGGGCGGGAACCCGCCAAATTACTTTCTTTTATGCGGGACTGAACGACTTTGATGTGCCGAATATAACCGGGACCGAGATATCCGTTGGCCCTGTCAATAATACCTTGACCGGCGGCTGTAATCAACGCGGCGGCCGGACCGGGCGCGGAGATCAATAAAGTTCGGCCTTCGCGGCCGCCCAAATAACGAACCGGATGAGAAATACGGGCGAAGCGCGGCCCGACGATATCTTCCCAATGTTCGGTCAGGCCGGATCGGCCGGCCCCAAATTTGGCGGATAACGGTTTCATGATTTTGGAAACGGCCTTGGCGGCCTGCGGGGCGGATTGATATTCCCGTCGACCCCGTTGCTGCGCCAGGAAGCGATTAAACTTGGCAGCCTCCTTTCGGCGTTTTTCAGGATCGTCTTGTTGCATGCTGTGTTAAATGCCCTATGCGAGAAGGCAGGTAAAGATAATCAGTGATTAAACTTGAGTCACATATTCCGGAGCTCAGACGCTCATTATTGGCCTGGTATGATGCTGAAGGCCGGACATTGCCGTGGCGTATTCGGCCCGAAGACCGGGCGACCGGTAAGGTTCCCGACCCTTACGCTGTTTGGCTCTCGGAAATCATGTTGCAACAAACGACCGTGCCGCACGGAACGCCTTATTGGGAAAAGTTTTTGAAACGGTGGCCCACTGTAATCGACTTGGCCAATGCGCCCCGCGATGATGTTTTGGCGGCTTGGGCCGGGCTGGGTTATTACGCGCGGGCCCGAAACCTTCATAAATGCGCCGGTATTATTCGAGACGATTATTCCGGCCGCTTCCCCGACACTGAGAAAGCCCTGTTAGGCCTGCCGGGGATTGGACCTTATACGGCCGCGACCATGGCGGCTATTTGCTTTGATCAGCCCGCCAATATTGTTGACGGAAATGTAGAGCGCGTGATCGCGCGCTTATTTGCAGAAAGTGCGCCGCTGCCGAAGTCAAAACCGGTTCTGCGAAAACTGGCTGCGCCCCTGGCAGATCCCAATCGTCCGGGCGATTACGGGCAGGCATTGATGGATTTAGGCGCCACTATATGTACGCCGAAAAAACCCAATTGCCCGGATTGTGTCTGGGGATTTGCCTGCCGGGCTAACGCCGACGGGAACCCTGAAGACTATCCCGTGAAGATCAAAAAAAACCGGCCCGTCAAATATGGAGCCGCGTTTGCTCTGATCTCGAATGGGGAAGTCTTGCTGCGCCGCCGACCTGACAACGGATTACTGGGCGGTATGTTGGAGTTGCCGGGGACGGCTTGGACCGAAAGCGCGCCCGATGACCCTTTGGGATCGGCACCTGATCAAAAAAACTGGGAAAAATGCAAGGGTCAGATCAAACATGTTTTCACCCATTTTGAAT
>CALJNJ010000104.1 GCA_937981945.1 uncultured Caulobacterales bacterium
ATCTGCGGATCTCTGCAGTCTTTCGGCTTGACCTGACAGGCGCATTAAGTGCCGCAGGGCAGTCCACAAAAGTCCCAAAAGCACCAATGGAAACAAAACGAAAAATGCCAGCCCTGCCAATTGTCCCGGCGTCAGATCTTGACCCGAACCAAATATTGAATTTGCTGTAAACACAGAGCCGATCAGCCACAGGAGACCTAATCCCGCTATCACGAATATCGGCCATTTAGAGGTTTCCTCAGTTTCACTCACGACTGATGTTCGCCGCGTCACAATTGCGGGGAGAGGTTCTTCTTTAGTTTTGCCTGATTTAGACCCTGAGCGTTCAGTGTAATTCGGCGCGTCATTCTCACCGACCCTGCGAACAGGTTCATCTTCATCGATCGGTCGTAAACCCAAGGCCCGGCTGACGGCATCATCGTCTGCTTCTATACTGCTGATTTTACTGCGTATCTTCGACAAGGCTAATCCCTTAATTTTTCGTGTTTTGCACGTTAACTGAATTTACGTCAATTCCGAGTATAAAAAAGGTCATTCGGGACGAATTTAAAAACAATAACCCGTAGAATAGGTGAATGTTATGACAGTTCAAGCAACTGAACGGGTAATAGTGACTTCGGGAGAGCGGGCATACCTTGCCATGGGGCTCAAACAACCGGGCGGAAAATTACCGATTTTTGATCAAACAGGCCAAACAATTCCGCCGCGCATTATCAAAAAGTGCCTGGAAAAGGGGCTGGCTGAAAGATGGTTTGCCAATCCGATGAAACCGGAATGGCTGGTTTGTCGGCTGACCGATAAAGGTCGAAGCGCTATACGCTAACCGGGTTTCCGATATCAGTAATAGGCTTACGTGATCGGTAGAGAAGCCAGGCCACTACGCCTAAGGTCACCACAATAAACCAGCTGTCGGATCCTTCGGGAGGGCCTGACAGAAACAAGGATGGCGTGGGCAAAACGGACCCTTCATAGTTCACAAAAATAGCTGCAAACATGTTATTGGCCGCATGGACGCCGATGGCGGCCTCCAATCCTCCTTCGAACCAAACAATGACGGATAAGATAAATCCGAACATGAAATAACCGCTCATGATCATTAAGTGTTCTGCCATTCCTTTTTCTGATCCCGAAACAGATTCCGGATTAGCTAAGTGCATGGAGGCGAAAAGAGCACTGGTGATTATAAACACAATCCATTTGTGTTTGATAAAATGTCCGAACATTTGATTGAGGTATCCGCGGAATATAATTTCCTCAGTGCCGCTTTGTAATGGAATGAACAGCAGGCTGATTAGCGCGTAAATGGCAAAGCGACCCGGTTCAAATGACATTTTAACGGGACTTAGACCGGTGAAATGAAACAGAGCTGTCGATATTCCGTAGACGATCCAGGTGATAAAAATGGCAACGAAAAAGCGGTTATATTTAATCTTCTTTGCCGCAGTATGCAGACTGGTAATCGTACGTTTATGGATAAATTTTTGTCCCAAAAACAAAGGGACTAACATCGCCGGAAATGTCAGAAGCATAAAAGCATAGGACCAAGGATTGGCGCCGATAATTTCGAGCAAGGTCGCGTTGAGGTTCGCATCATTTAAAAGCGGAAAAGCTTTCGAACCGAAATAAAACGTGGCTAAGGCCGTTATTGTGGTCAGGACACCAAATATTGTTCGAGCTGTATTTTTAGTAACGCGATTGATGATCCAAAAAATAACCGTCGCCACGGCGGCGAGTGCGGCACTTCCGGTCCAAATCCCAACTTGTATGACCAAATCCTGGTCGCTAAACATTTCCATGCTTTGATTGGTGAATTTTTGATAGAGTTCCGGGTGCGAAGACGCGGCAAATTCAGTGATCGGTGCCCCGACAATGCCTTGCGCAAACACACCGCCGACGACCAAAAACCAAAATACCATGCCCCAGCTCCACCAAGCGGACTCGCCGTGCTTGGTTTGCGCAAAATAGAGTTCCCCGTTTTTAAACATTGCTGCTCCTATGTGTTGAGTCGCGGATAATGATAGACAGAGCCATGGCTTATTCCTAATGAAAACTATGACTGAGTCTCGGGACCATATCGATTTTGAGCATTTAAAGCGTTATGTGGGCGACGACCCCGAATTAACAGCAGAAGTGTTTGGGCTTTTTAAGAACCAAGTTGATCTTTGGTCAGGAAGCTTTGTGCCTGATCTGGATGATGACAATTGGTCGATGATGGCCCATTCCATGAAAGGCACATCGAGAGCGATTGGGGCTATGGGCTTGGCCGATAAGTTTGAACAGGCAGAGAGCTTAATGGGTGAGGATAACCGACCCGGCGCTCGGGCAGTTCTGCTGGAAAAAATTGAAAATGATATCAGCGCTATCATTATTGAGATCGGCCGCTGGGAGTACCGGCAAACAATTTTGAAAATGAAATCAGACAATCCGTAACATGCGTAAGGTCTTTCTCGTCTTATCAACATTGGCGGCATTATTTGCGATTGCCTTTATTCTTATACCCGAAAAGGCCTATGACCCGTATGAACCGGATGCCGCCTATTTGGCGCAAGTCGATCGTTTTACCATTCCTGACATGCCGCCGGATTGGTCCTGGCAAAGCTTTGAAACCTCCGACGGAATAAAACTAAGATGGGGTGAAACCGGTAATCGCAATGCAGCAAAAGCCTCAGTGATTATGGTGCCCGGATATACAGCGACAATGAATATGTATGGGGAACATGTCGATGTCTTGGCGCGCCGGGGATTTCATGTTGTCGGCGTAGATTTACGCGGGCAGGGCGGATCCGAACGTCATAGAACGGAGTTCCCGGAAAAGCTCTGGGTCGATGATTTCTCGGTTTACTCTGCAGACCTGGACGCTTGGATTAAGGATCTGAACCTGCCGCCCGGACGCCCCCTTATCCTAAGCGGCTCATCTTTCGGCGGGCATGTGGTTGCCAGAGCGGCGGCAGAACGTAACTTGCCTGTTGATGCTTTGTATTTAATGGCGCCGGCTTTCAAGCCGAAGTCCGGGGAGTATTCTTTTGAACAGGCCCTAAAGCTCATGAATGCTTCGCGGCGGCTCGGTAAGTCGAAACATTATGTTTACGGCCTTACCGATTGGAAACCTGAAAGTGTTGATTTTACGGCGACTTCCGATTGCAGCTCATACCCGAAACGGCTTTACCTTCGGGACGCTGTTTTTACGCGCAGGCCTGAACAACGGGTTGGCGGCGTGACCAATCAATGGGGCGCCGAATTTTTCGAAAGCTCACTTCACATCAACAATCAAGATTTCATGTCAAAGCTGGAACTTCCCGTGACAATTATTTCAGCGGAAACGGATACATTTGTTGAGAATGAAGATATTACGCGAGCTTGCCGCGAGTGGTTACCTGATTGCGCAGAGGTCAAAATACCCGGAACCGGGCATTGTCTTTTACAGGAGAATGATGAGGTGCTTGGGCAAATGGTCGACGAATTGGAACGTCTTTATGAGACGATCACGTCGAACTAGCTTGGCATATTATTGAAAAAGGCAGGGACGCTGTCGCCAAAGCCGGAGACGTCTTCTTTTTTCTTGTTCGAACCTTTATTTGATCGACCGGATTTTTCTGAAGACGATTTTTTTGTGTCAGACGTCGTTTTCTTTGAGGACGACTTTTTAGGCTTGTCGTCCGATTTTTTATCTGATGACGACTTAGCTTTGGATTTCTCAGGCTTAGTTTCTTCAGCTTGTTCAGAACGTTTTGGCGCCTCACGGCGGCCCGTCTGCCGGCTTTTGCCGCGACTGTTTCGTTTCTTGTCATCCCGACTGCTTCTGCGTTTGCGGCCGCGTTCTGTCGGGAAATCCTCAATGCCTGGGATTTCCAGCTCTTCGATCGCGTCAACCTGAATAAACTGCAGAACGTTTTTGTACGATTTCTCATCAAGACGGGCCACGAGCATTATGGCGTCACCTTTGCGCCCGGCACGGCCTGTGCGGCCTATGCGGTGGACATAATCTTCGGAATGGTTTGGTACATCGTAATTGAAAACGTGTGACACGTCTGGAATATCCAGCCCCCGCGCGGCCACATCACTGGCAACCAATAATTTAAGTTCGCCTGATTTGAACTGCGCCAGAGTTTTAGTTCTCAGCGACTGATCCAAATCGCCGTGAATCGGCGCAGCACTATATCCGTGAACGGCCAGCGATTTTGCGACAATGTCGACGTCTTTTTTGCGATTGCAAAATACAATCCCGTTTTTTACCTCGGTGTTTTCGATAATCCAGCGAAGTGCCGTCCGTTTTTGCTTGGCGTCAGAAGACGGCATGCGAACGATTTTTTGGGTAACTGTTTTAGCGGTTCTGTTCTCTCTGGCAATTTCGACCGTTACCGGTTGGTGCAAAAATTGATCCACCAGTCTTTTAATTTCGTTTGGCATGGTCGCCGAGAAAAAGAGTACCTGGCGTGTAAATGGCGTGAGTTTGAAGATCTTTTCGATGTCAGGAATAAATCCCATGTCCATCATGCGGTCAGCTTCGTCGACGATCAGAGTTTGAACGCCTGTCAGCAAGACTTTGCCGCGATCAAATTGATCCAGTAAGCGGCCCGGTGTGGCGATCAAAACGTCAACGCCCCGGTTCAGTTTTGAATCTTGTTCCGCAAACGATACGCCGCCAATCAAAAGCGCCATTTCGAGTTTCAAATACTTACCGTAAAGTTCAACGTTCTCGGCCACTTGCGCCGCCAATTCTCGGGTCGGGCAAACAATCAGGCAGCGGGGCATACGAGCTCTGGCTCGGCCTTTTGCCAATTTGTGAACAGTGGGCAAAGTAAATGCCCCGGTTTTGCCGGTACCTGTTTGGGCGATCCCTAAAACATCGCGGCCCTGAAGAGCGGCCGGAATCGCGCCTGCTTGGATGGGCGTAGGTTTTTCATATCCCATTTCGTCCAAAGCTTTTTGTATTTTGGGATCAAGTCCAAGCTCGGCAAACGTTACGTTCACAGACTTTTCGTCAGTTTCCTCGCCGGATTTATTTTCTGAGGTCAAATTTCACTTTCGGAAATTATTCAAATTTCGATTTCGCGCGCAACATACCCATCGCTTGGGGCAGGTCAAGGACGATAATTCTCTATTGATATAGCGTTTTGAATAAGAGGCGACTATATAGCTACGGAATTTATTGGAGCGATTCATGCAAACTTGGCGCGAAAGACTGGAAAAGGGCTATCGGGAATTTAAGTCCGGCGACTATGTCGATCAAAAAGCTCTTTACGAGGAATTGGGAACTCACGGGCAAAATCCGGATATAATGCTGATTGCCTGCGCCGACAGCCGCGTCGACCCGACCGATATTTTTAACGCTTATCCCGGCGAAATGTTTGTGGCCCGTAATGTGGCAAATATCGTCCCGCCCAGCGGTGATGATGAAGCCTATCACGGCACTTTGGCCGCCATCGAATATGCGGTGACGGTTCTGGAGGTCGATGTTATTGTTGTAATGGGACATGAAAGCTGCGGCGGGATCGCCGGCTGTCTGGCCGGGATGGGCGATACGCTAAACGCAGGATTTGTCGGCTCATGGGTCTCAATCCTCAATGATGCAAAAAACAAACTGATCAATGAGCACGGCGACGCTGATGATTTACAGTTCAGAATGGAACTTGAAGGTGTCAGACAGTCCATGAGAAACCTTATGACCTATGACTTTGTTCAGGATGCCGTTGAAAACGGGAAACTGATTTTGCAGGGGGCTTACTTTGGGATTGTCTCGGCGGAATTACTTTTAGCTGATGAAAACGGTGAGTTTTCGAAAGTCTAAATCAGTCCCAATTTATTTAATGTCGGTAAGGCGCCGTGTTTTGGGTCAACAAGATGGGCCTGAATATCGGCAGCTTCTGCGGCGTCGATATTTGCTTGGCTGTCGTCCAGAAAAAGGATTGTCTCAGGGGCGACGTTTAAATCAGCAATTACAAACTCAAAACACTCTCGGTCCGGTTTAGCCAGATTGATTTGGTGGGATGCGTAGGCAGGCGAAAATAATATCTCAGTTTTCAAATAGGCATTGAGGTGTTTCCAATGAAGATCATTCGTATTGGATAAACAGGCGATACGGTAAGTTTCACGTAAGGCCATAATAGCTTCAACGATACCGGCATAAGGCGCGCCGACCCAAGAATTCCACAAAGCCGTCAATTCCTGATGACTGCCTTCGAGGCTAAAGAGGGTTTTGAATTCTTCGATAAAACTTTGATTGTCCGTCAGACCCCGTTCAAATTCATTCCCGATGTCGGACGCCGCGAACTTTTCTTTGACCTCAGCAACAGAAAACCCCGTCATCTCTGACAGGGCTTCAATTCCGACCCAGCGAACGACAACGCCGCCCAGGTCAAATAGGATGACGTCAGGTCGGTTAAGCAGCATCCGGAGCAGCGGCTTTCACGTCATCTGTAACCTGGCTTTCAAACTTCGCAAAATTGTCGATGAACATGCCGACCAATTTCTGAGCTTGTGCATCATAGGCTGCGCCGTCAGACCAAGTGCTGCGCGGGGTCAAAAGTCCGGCGTCAACGCCTTTAATGGCGACAGGAACATCGAAACCGAAATTTTTGTCCCGGCGATATTCCGCAGAGTTCAATTCTCCGCTCAGAGCTGCGTTCAGCATGGTTCGCGTTGCCTTGATGGGCATACGATGACCGGTGCCGTAAGGACCGGCGGTCCAGCCCGTATTGACGATCCAGCAATTCACATTGTGCTCAGCAATCAAATCGCGCAGCAATTCACCATAAATAACCGGGTGACGCGGCATAAACGGCGCCCCAAAGCAAGCAGAGAAGGTTGCCGTCGGTTCCGTCACGCCTTTTTCAGTGCCCGCGACTTTAGCCGTGTAGCCTGATAAGAAGTGGTACATGGCCTGTTGCGGCGTTAATTTTGCAATTGGCGGCAAAACGCCAAAGGCGTCAGCGGTCAGCATAATCAAATTTTTGGGCTGTCCGCAGCGGCCTGTGGGGCTCGCATTGGGAATGGCTGTCAAATCATACGCACCCCGGCTGTTTTCAGCCAAAGAGCCGTCATCGAAATCCAGTTCACGGGTTAGGGGATCCATGACGACGTTTTCAAGAACCGTGCCCCACATGGATGTGGTAGCGTAAATCTCAGGCTCAGACTCTGCCGATAAACGGATCATTTTCGCGTAGCAGCCGCCTTCGAAGTTGAATAGGCCATTTTCAGACCAGCCGTGCTCGTCATCACCGACTAATGTACGATCGGGATTGGCTGAGAGGGTGGTTTTCCCGGTACCGGAAAGGCCAAAGAAAATGGCACTATTGTCGTCATCGTCAACATTGACGGAGCAATGCATCGGCATGACGCGCTTTTCGGGCAGCAAGTAATTCATAATTGAGAAGACGGATTTTTTAGTTTCGCCGGCATAAGACGTCCCGCCGATCAAGACGACTTTGTCTTTCATGTTCACGGCGATAACGGTTTCGGAGCGTACGCCATGACGGGCAGGGTTGGCTCTAAAGCTCGGCAAATTAATGATTGTGTATTCGTGTTTATACGTTTTGAGCTCTTCCGCCGTCGGTTGACGAAGGAGGTGGTGGACGAAAAGTCCGTGCCACGCGTATTCTGTAATGATTTGCACCGGCAGGCGGTGTTCAGGATCAGCGCCGCCAAATGTATCTTGGCCGTATAGCTTCAAGCCTTTCATATGGGCTTCGAAATCTTCACGTAATGCGGCAAATTGTTCAGGAGAGATGTGATCAGTGGCTTCCCACCAGACTTTATCCTCGGTTTCTTCATCGCGAACCACAAATTTGTCTGTGGCGGAGCGGCCGGTGTGTTTGCCGGTTTTCACGACTATAGCGCCGCCCTTGGCAACCTCAGCATTTTCTTCACGAACAGCAGTTTCGTAAAAGTATGCCGGGCTTCTGTTCCATTCGATATTGTAGTCAGCGGTAAAGCCGGGCACATTTAGTGCCCGAACAGACGAGTTGGTCGTCATGGTGATATCCCTTATCCATTCCCTCTTCTGCAGGTGCGCCCGAACTAGCAGAATTCGATTTGATTGCCAGAGCAGATATCAAAAAATAGCTAAAAAATATGTAATAAATTCAAGTATTTAACATGACAGCGCTGTCATGCTTGGGATGAAGGCCTGTCTGAAACCTTTTTATGCCAGCTGTGTAGCGCTTTCAGGCCATCAGAAGGAGATGACTTAATCCAGGCTGAAAAATCCACGCAAACTAAGGCCGTAATGTCAGCCAAAGAGTAGTTATCGCCGGCAATAAAGGGACTTTTTGACAGATGTTCATCCAAATCCTCGAAGAAATATTGCAATCTTTCCCGGCCCCGCGCGGCAAGCTCCGGTAATTGTTCAATATTCCGGGCGCCGGTCATGGCTCTGCCCTTCATGTGCGGTGAGGTGTTGCGTAAGACTTCGGCAACAGCGGCCAGGCCTTCAAATTCGCAGCGCCAATTCCATTCCAGAATATGAGCGCGCTCATAAGCATCGCGCCCCATAAGCGGCGGCTCCGAATATAAGGATTCGACATAAGAGGCGATGGCGACGTTTTCGGTTATGGTTCGGCCGTCTTCCGTTACAAGTGCCGGGACCGCGCAGCGCGGGTTGATGGCTCTGAATTCCGGCCCTAATTGTTCTCCGGTTCGCAGATCAACTTGCTTACAGTCATATTCCACACCTTTTTCCGCTAAGAATATACGGGCTCTTCGCGGACTTGGGGCGGCTTGATAATCATAGAGGGTCAACATAGGTCACCTTGCAAAAATTTGGTTTGGGTCTTTGAATGCTTTGAATTCTAAGGCGTTGCCTGACGGATCGTAAAAGAACATTGTCGCTTGTTCGCCGACTTCGCCTTTAAAACGGATATACGGATCAATCACAAATTCAGTCTGTAAATCCGTAAGCTTGGCGGCTAATTTATGCCAATGATCCCAAGTCAAAACGGCGCCGAAATGGCGAACGGGAACGTTTTTACCATCAACATCATTGGCAGTAATATCGGTCAGTTCTTGGGGTTTGACATGAAACGATAATTGGTGTCCGAAAAAATCGAAATCGATCCAGCTATCGGCTTCGCGGCCTTGGCCGCATCCGAGAATATCGACGTAAAACGTTCGGGTTTCTTCGATGTCGCGAATTGGCGCCGCCAAATGAAAGGCAAGAGCCGTCAACTCACTCATGAAACGTCAGGACCAAAGGCGTAGTCGCCGCCTTTTTCAAGAGCCTTAAGATAGGCGGGCCGTTTATGGATTTTTTCGACATATTCAACACAGGCGTCATATCCCAACAGACGCCCGCGGGCTTTGGCGGCTTCAAGCGGGAAGATCATCATGAAATCGGCACCGGTCAATTCGTCTCCGACCATATAATGGCTGCGGATCAGGTGATATTCGATGTAATCCAACTGGGCCTTAATCTCATTCATAATAATTGGAGTCAGCGGCGCGGCGGCTTCACCTAAATAGCCGGTATAGAGCGCCAATAAGAACGGCAGCATGGCCGAGCCTTCGGCGTAATGCATGAAATGACGGTAAAGCAAATAATCTTCAGTGCCTGCCTCAGGAATAAATCGCCCTTCGCCGTGGTTTTCCAAAATATATTCGACAATGGCCCCGGTCTCAGCGATCACGTTATCACCGTCGGTGATAACCGGTGACTTCCCGAGCGGGTGGATGGCTTTTAGTTCCGCGGGTGCACGGTTCGTCGTTTTATCCCGTTCGTAACGCTTAATTTCATAGTCGGAGCCAAGTTCTTCGAGCAGCCAAAGAATGCGTTGTGAGCGTGAATTATTGAGGTGATGAACAGTAATCATAGGCCGGAGTATCGACCTAATTCACAGCTTTGGCAATAAGGATAATCTCTGTTTTTTTAAAAGTGATCAGTCCGCAAAGGCGTCACGAATTCGCTGAAGCGTTTTGCTCACCAATCCGTCTTCCGTGGAATTATTGTCGTTAGCGGGAGCAGAGTCGTCATCGCTTGGTTCACCCAAAGGCAATTCTTTTGAACTTGTATCGCGCCGGTCTTTGCCGGAGTGTAGATCCTCCAACATTTCTGCCATCAAATCCTTTGACTTGCGATTGCTTTTGTAAAGCTCGAGCCGCGCCGACGCGATCGAAGACGGGAAGGAGTTATTGCTGTAATCAGCATCAGCTGTCTGATGTGCCTTATCAAGCTCTATAGATTTCAATGGCTTATCGGTCACAATTAGTTTTGTAACAGCATCAGGATTTCGTCGCCACAGCTCCGCCGGAAGCATCATGTCTTCGACGCGGCCGTCTTTATAGGATAAGGTTAATGGCAGCGGCGATATCAATCCGCCAAGGTTTTCAAAGTCTGCAAAATAGAGGTATTTCCCGTCTTTTAGGGCTCGTTTGAACGCCTTTTTCTCCTTGTCACTCAGGCCTTCCAAAAAGCTTTTATAGCTTTTTTCATCTTTTGGTGTTGCCGTGAATTTGTCGTTCTTATTGTAGAAATCTTTGAGGTTTTCAAAGCGGTCCGTCCGAATGGCCAGTCCTTCTTCGCGGTTTCTGCGCTGGGTTATGTTTTCGGGATATGTTTCCAAATCCTCTTTTCGATCTTTGATCTCTTTGATTTTCGGATCCTGACCGGAGATTTGGTATTCTCTGACATCTGAGAGCGCAATATCAACGTGATCCGTACTATAGAACCAGCCCCGCCAGAACCAATCCAAGTCGACAGCTGAGGCGTCTTCCATGGTTCTGAAAAAGTCTGACGGTGTCGGACGTTTGAACTTCCAGCGATTGGAATATTCCCGAAAAGCAAAATCAAATTGTTCCCGGCCCATTACGGTTTCGCGCAAAACAATCAGAGCGGCAGCGGGCTTGGCATAGGCATTGGAGCCAAACTGCAGAACACTGTCCGACTGTGTCATGATCGGCACCTGATTGTCGTCCGTCATATAGGTGGTGATTTGATCAAGTGGGTTTTGCATATTGCTGCGAATTGGGAAGTTTTCCTCCCACTCATATTCAGCCATATATTCCAAAAATGTATTGATCCCTTCATCCATCCAGGTCCATTCCCGTTCATCCGAGTTGACGGTCATCGGAAAATAGATATGCCCGATTTCGTGAATGATCACGCCGATCAGGCCATATTTCGTGTTGCGGGAATAGGTAATATCGCCGGTTTTTTCGTCTTCAGTCGGTCGGTAGCCGTTAAATGTAATCATCGGATATTCCATGCCGCCGCGTTCCCATGCGTTGACCGATTGAGCGGTGGGATAGGGATAGTTGAAGGCGAAACGGTTATAGACGTCCATAGTATGGACTACGGAATGGGTCGAATATTTGGACCAAATCGGCTCCGCTTCATTGGGATAAAACGACATAGCCAAGACTTCCGGATTGTCAGGGTCATCCTGTCTGAAACGCATGGCGTCCCAAATGTACTTACGGGAGCTTGACCAGGCGAAATCCCGAACATTCTCTGCCTCAAATCGCCACGTTTTCGTGCCGGAGGCCTTGGATTTTTCGTTTTTCTTGGCTTCTTCCGGTGAGACAATGAAGGTAATTTCTTCTTCATTGGCGTTATCCAGACGTCTTTGCTGTTCAGCGCTTAAAATTTCGTCCGGATTTTGCAAAACGCCGGTGGCAGAAACGACATGGTCTGCCGGAACGGTGAGATTGACTTCATAATCGCCAAATTCCAACGTGAACTCACCGCGGCCCAGGAATTGTTTGTTCTGCCAGCCTTTATAATCGGTATAAGACGCCAGCCGTGGAAACCATTGCGCGAGGCCAAATATGTAGTTGTCGTCCTTTTCGAAATATTCGAAACCGCCGCGGCCGCCGATGACTTCTTCATCGATAATATTGTGATCCCAATCCACGGAAAACGATATGGTTTCCTCTGGATCAAGTGTTTCGGGCAGGTTTATCCGCATCATTGTATCATTGACGGAATAGCTGAGCGCATTTCCGTCTGAATCTTCAATAGCGCCGAATTCAAACCCATAATTTCGGTCTTCGAAGCCCTGATATCGCTCCAGAGCGGCGAAACTGTAACTGTCGCCGCCATCGGCTTTGTCGCGCCGCGTACCGACAGCGCTTGATGTTTCGCTCATACGGGCCATTGATCCGTCTTTGAAACGGTTTTGATCAAGGGCGAGCCATAAATAGTTCAGCTTATCGGGCGAATTATTCGTATAAGTGATCTCCATTTCAGCCGAGATACGCTGTTTCTTTTCGTCAAGCTTGGCATCGATAATATAATCAACTTTTTGCTGCCAATAGAGAGGGCCCGGCGCTCCCGACGCTGTCCTAAACGCATTGGGTGAGGGAAGTTCTTGATCTAATTGCCGAAATTTTGCCGCTTTATCGGTTTCAGACCCGATAAATGTCTGCGCCGAGGCTGTTATCGTTAAAGCCGGCAGCAAAGCCGCCGCAAATACAAATTTCTTCATTGTTTCTCACTGTGGTGCAGTTCGTATAATTTTGCTTCTTTTAGAAAGGCGTAATGGGCGCAATTGACGGATAATATGAAACCCCTCATGCCCGACATGAAATGCCTTTTAGCAAGATAATATTTAAGAAACACCAACGGGAAGATTGCAATTATTCGCAACCGCGACGCGAATTTATTTTTTTCAAAATTGTCTCGCGCTTTTAAGGACGAATATTTGTTGTTTTTTTGCACCGCAAGCGCGACGGATTTTTCCCCGAAATGGGTGATAAAGCCTCTGGCTTTTATAGTCTTTCCGGCCACTAATTGCGGTATGTGAACCCGAGCTTCACCATAGTTGAATTTCGACCGTTTAAAGGCTTTTACGCGATGGGAATATTTAACACCTTTGTGGTGCACCCGGCCCATAAAATATTCGCGAATTTCCACATCGAGCGCGTCGGCATTGTCCGCCTCAATTGTCGCTTTTATGAACGATTTAAGTTCGTCATTGACCTCTTCGTCGGCATCAAGGCTGAGCACCCAATCTTCGCTGCAATGGGTCAACGCAAAAGAGCGCTGATCAAACTCATCGATCCAATCTTTCTCGATGACGTTATCGGTGTAAGTTTTTGATATTTCTTTTGTTTTATCCGTACTGCCGGAGTCAATAACGACAATGTCTTTGAAGTCTTTGACGCTTTCCAGCGCCCGCCCAATATGCGCTTCTTCGTTAAGCGCGATAATATAAACGGACGCCGGTATCAC
>CALJNJ010000105.1 GCA_937981945.1 uncultured Caulobacterales bacterium
GGTAATTAGGGTCAGACCCCTCATAGGGCTCGAATGTCGATCCATATTTGGCACTATAAGCCGACAATATTTCGCCCAATGTAGCACCTGACAATTCGACTGTTATTGAATTACGGCACTCTATACCGCTCACATTGACGGTTTCATATTCGTCAGGTCCAATAACAAACGGTATTTTTCTGACCTTTCGAGAGATTCTAAAATTATTTGTCTCAGCTTGGTCTATTTTAAGCCATTAGATGGAAATAGCAAGTCGCGCCGGCGTTGGCTTGTTCTTGTCAGCCCGTCAGGAATTAGGCGAGTGCCGCCTCTTTTTCCTCTTCCGTCCGGTTCCGAAGCTTAAACAAGAGCAGGATTGGTGACGCGACGAAAACGGATGAGTAAGTCCCGACGATAACACCCCAAATCATCGCAAAAGAGAAGCCTCTCAGGCCCGGTCCGCCCAAAATATACAGCGCGGTCAAAGCCAATAAGGTCGTTAATGAGGTCATGATGGTACGTGATAATGTGTCATTGATGGACAAATTGATCAGCTCGGCCATGCCCATCTTTTTATATTTGCGCATATTTTCACGAATACGGTCATACACAATCACCGTATCGTTGAGCGAGTAACCCACAATGGTCAGGATAGCGGCAATAATGGATAGGTTAAATTCAAGCTGGGTCAGCGAGAAAACACCAATGGTCAACAGCACATCGTGGAACAAGGCCGCAACGGCGCCGACGGCGAATTGCCATTCAAATCGGAACCAAATGTAGAGAAGGACCATGCTGAGCGCGAGCACAATGGCCATAATACCTTTTTGGCGAAGTTCACCGGACACTTTGGAGCCCAAGACGCCCTGCCCGCGGCGAATATATCCGCCGGTCTCAGAGGCCAATGACAGCTTGGTATATCCGAGCGCAACTTGCTGGACATTGGCTGAGGCCTCAGTTTTTTGCTCAAACCGGATTTCAATATTATTGTCAGGCAATCGACGCAGATCCGCGTTGTTAAGTCCTAAACTACTGATTTCGGCGCGAACGACCTCAAATTCCGGGTCGTCCTCGCCCGAATAATCAATCGTTTCCTCATCCGGAACCACAATGGCATCCGCCAAAGGCTCACCGCCATAATCCACAACGAACGTCGTGAAGCCTTTGTCATTGGTGTTTTCGCTGACTATTTTGAAATTATCACCTTCAAGGCGGGCCAAGGCGTTGACGGTCAGTTTCTGCAGCTCAACTTCCCGCTCAGGTGTTTCTTCCTGAATGGGAACCGTAATCCGGACAAAATCATGTTTGACCGTGCCGCCGGTCGGGGCCGCGATCGTCTGTAGGGCCACCTGCCCCATATTTAAATCATTGAGCGGGCCGCGAATGGCATCCAATGACGGGTCTGAGCCCGTATCAACTTCCAGGACCGTACCGCCCGTGAAATCAATGCCGTAATTCAGATTTTTGGTCATGAATAAAAATATAGCGGCAATAATGCCCAGGAATGATAAAACGGCCGCAATCTTCCGGGCCGAAATAAACGGAACCCGAGGTTCAATAGGCAGAAGTTTGACGAGTGAAATATCGCGCATGGGAGCAGATCCTAAATTGGCAATGATTTAGGCCGCGTACCACGCAGCCAAGTCGCCGTAATCAGGCGGGCAAAAACAACAGCCGTAAAGACTGACATAATAATACCGATCGCAAGGGTCACCGCGAAACCGCGAACCGGACCGGAACCGACAAAGTAAAGGGTCACGGCCGCAATCAGTGTGGTAATATTCGCGTCCAAAATCGGGGCAAATGAGCGGCGGTAACCGGTTTCAATTGCATTGACGGGAGGCCGTCCGTTATGGGCCTCTTCCCGAATACGCTCAAATATGAGCACGTTAGCGTCAACGGCCATACCAATGGTCAGGATAATACCGGCAATCCCCGGCAAGGTCAGCGTCGAGCCCAGCAATGATAAAGCACCGGCGATCAGAATAATATTGGTTGCCAGGGCTAAATTGGCGATAGAGCCAAAGCGAAGTCCGTAAGACAACCACATAAACAAGCCGACGCCGATCAAACCAATTACAGAGGCTATTTTACCGGCCCGGATGGCGTCCGCGCCAAGTTCCGCGCCGACCGTTCTTTCTTCGTCGATTGTCAATTTGGCGGGCAATGCACCGGCGTTCAGCAAAAGCGATAAATTTCTGGCGCTCTCCATTGTGAAGCTGCCTTCAATAAAACCTTTGCCGCCTGTGATCGGGCCGTTCATACGCGGCGCCGTAATGATCTCCCCGTTCAGAACCACGGCGAATTGTTTGCCGACATTTTCCGTCGTCAGCTTACCGAATAATCGGGCGCAGCGCAGATTGAACTCGAAATTGATAATCGGCTGATTATTCTCAGGGTGCAGGCCTTCTTTGGAAGACTTCAAACATTCCCCGGTAATGCGGGTCCGCTCCTCGACCAACAGGCCTTGGCCGTCAGTGGACGGAAAGTAAGTCGCGCCGGGCGGATATTGCCCTTTAGTGATGGCAAGTTCCATAGTGCGGTCAGAAAAACTTTCAGGGCGAACCAGATGAAAGCTGAGATTAGCTGTTTCGTTAATAAGCTTTTTTGTGTCATCCACGTTTTTGGCGCCCGGGATTTGCAAAAGAATACGATCATCGCCCTCTTTTACCAAAGTCATTTCCGTTGTCCCTTGCGGATCAATTCGGCGGCGCAGCACTTCGAT
>CALJNJ010000106.1 GCA_937981945.1 uncultured Caulobacterales bacterium
CACCCGCAACAGCATTAAGATCGATCAGGCCTTTGCTCAGATCGGCAATAATGCCGCGGATATCGCGGCCAATACGGCCCGCATTGACGATATGGAAGAAGGCCTGGCGGCGGTTGCAGCCCTGCCTGACATGTTCCTGGACCGGGATGACACTATCGCGGCCAGCGGCGGCATGGGCATTTACGGCAATAATGTAGGCTTTGGCGCGACCTTGGCCATACGCGGCAATGAGAACTGGTCCTTCGGAGCCTCCACCGCCTTCTCAGAAGGCGGCGATGTCGCCGGTAAAGTTCAGGTCAGGTGGACGAAGTAAGTCCTAATCGCGCCGTCCCGAAATAAGGGACGGCAACCCCCACCGACGGGTGAGGGTTTATTTGAACCTTCAGCTAATTGTTATCCACAGCGGATCTGTGGATAACAATCCGATTCATCCCAAGACAATTTTTCAAAACGCCTCCCTTACAGGTTGCGCAGGCTTCCCCGCCGGGGACCGGCTCTCTAGAACTTACCAAAATATTAACTTCAATTGGGACTGAGGGAATGGGACAAGAATCGCGCATGGCGCAGCCGGAAGGCACGACGACACTTCAAATCAACAGAAAATTCAGTGACGATCAATTATTGGTCAAATTATGCCGAAACGGCAAAGAATGGCTCTCGCCTGTCGGATGGGTCAAAGATGAAAAAGGCACATTGCTGGACTGCCGCGCGGAGGGTGAAGACTCTATAGTTGAGATCCCGGCAGAGTTTGCCAAAAAGATCAAAACCGGCGACACGCTCAGCTTGAGCAGTACCGGCGCTGATTTTGACGCAGAAATTATCTGGGGCAAAGCTCCGAAACCCGCAAAAATCGCGGCCAAGACAAACGGCGCTACCCCAGTCTCTCATTTGTCTCTGGAAGAGACCGAGAAGCGCGCCAAAGAAGCGGAAAAAGCCGCCGATAATTACCGCTCCAAAATGGAAGCGGCCGCCAAGGCTCGTGAAGAAGCGCAAGCCGCCGCCCTCGCCGCTGCCCGCAAAGCCGATGAAGCTCTGAAAGCGGAAGCTGACCGTATTGCGGAAATGGAAAAAGCTGCCAAAGCCTTTGAAGAGGCTGAAAAACTGCGTCTGGATGAACAAAGACGCCTGGATAAGGAGCGCCGACTGGAAGAAGAGCGCGTTGCAGAGGCCGCGCGGCTTGCGGAGGAAGCCCGCCTTAAAGCTGAAGCCGAGTTATTGGCAAAAGAACGCAAGGAAGCACGCAAATTCTTCAACAGCGAGATTGATAAAGTCAAATCCGAGAAATTCCGTCTCGATGATGTTTTAAACGGATTTAAAGACAAAGCCGCCGTAGCAGAAGCCGATATTGCTGATAGTGATAAACGTTTGGAACGATTGGAAAAATCCTTGGCCGGCGCGCAAAAGCATGAAGCCGATACAAAGGCCTCTTTGCAAAAAGAAGAAAGTCAATTGAGTGAATTGAAATCCCGGCAAACAAAAGTCGGTGCCTCAATCGACGAAATTGAGAAAAGCGCCGATAAGTTGAACAAGCGTTTGGAAAAATCAGAACAAGCCTATGACAAAGCCCGCAAAGAGGTAGAAGCTGCTCAGGCCCGAGCCGCTGAGGCGTTAAAAGCGCTGGAGAGCGTGAAGACTGAAAAGCAAAATGCCGGGACGGGCATTAAGCAACTGATCGATGAAAAGAAAGAAATTAACGAGAAGCTCAAAGCCCACGAAACGCATTTGGGCAATCTCAAAGATATGTTCGGTAAAGCCCGCATTGTCGCGGAAAATGAGCAAAAAGATATCAAAGAGATCAAGTCGGCGCGAAAAAGCCTGCAGGAACGCCTGACAACGGCGAAATCCGATATCTCCCGTACTTTACAGGATATAAAATCCCAAGACGAAACCTTGGGCCGACTGAAGACATCGCTGCATCAAATCGATGATATGGAAAACGCAGACGATGTTCGCCTTCTGGCCGGCAAGCCCGTAACAACGAATGTGAAAACCAAGTCTGTCGAAGCCAAGAAGGCTGCAGAAACCGCCGCATCGACAGGACTGCTCGGACGGTTCTTCCGCCGCGGTGAGAAAGCTGAGCCCGTGCTGAGGAGCGAAAAGCCGATCACGGTTACCGCGCGCAAACCTGCCGAAAAAAAAACTGACACAATCGAAACTGTTATCGCAGCCAAATCCGACGGCCTGAACGGATCAAGCGGACGGCGGCTCAATAATTGGTTGATGCTGGGCGTGGCTTTAACGGGCGCTGCCGTTATCGGATCAACCTATGCTCTGTCGGATAAAGATGCCAACGCATCGACAATTGTCAACGCGAAGGCCGAAACGCCGGCGCCAATTTCTGAAGTCGCTGAGATAACTAAAGTCGCTGAGTTGAGCTTACCTGCTGACCCCGTTCGTGTGATGCAGGACACGAAATCAGACGTGACGGCAAAAATCTTAGAAGAAGAGATATCGGAACCCGGCGAGGAGACAGCGGACGAATCCAAGACTGAAACCAAAACAGAAATCAAAGCCGCGTCAGCCACCAAACCAATTGTCAAAAAGAAACCGGTTGTCAAAAAAGCGCCCGTAAAAAAGGCCGCCGATGAGCCTCGGAATTATCCGGAAATCACGCGCCAAGCTCAGGAAAACCTGACCTATTTAGGCATGTATAGCGGTGAGCCGGACGGACTTCAAACCATCGCGACACAAAACGCTATTCGCGAATTTAAAACATTGTTTGAGCTCCCGGTCGACAATGAATTGACCGGACAGTTTTTAAATGAGTTAAAGCGTGCCGTTGACGATCAGAAATTATTGACGGAGCAAGCAGCTCTAATCCAAGAGGCTCCGGCGATCGAAGACGCACCAAGCACCAAACTTGCGGATAACTCCGGACGCGTCATTGTTTTTGATTCTGATGTATTACCCGTCATTGCCGCGACGACGACTGCGGTCACGATCTATGACAATGTTGTCTCGTCGCCTGACCCTGTTACGACTGAAACACCGCAAATTTCAACCTATTCAGAGCCTTCAGCCATACCCGAAAGAGAATTTTCGAAATCCGCAGAACTGTCTTTGGAAACGCCGCAATCCGTCGCCGTACCGGTGATCGAGAAAGATGTGATTGTGCCGGCGAAATTGACCCGTAAAGCCAGAACTGAATATCCGGACCGGGTTGCGGCAGCCGGACGGGATTACTCGGCGACTGTCGAGATCATTTATGATGTGAATTCTGATGGTAAGGTGATCAATACAAGCGTCGGCAGAGTAGAGTATGAAGGCGCTGCCAGATATCAGTCCAGTTTTGAATATGCAGCGCTCAAAGCCGTGCGAAACCAACGTTTTACGCCCCGAACGGTGAACGGCGAGCCTGCTATAGAGAAAAATCGGCGCACGAGGATCGTTTTCAAAGCTCAATAATAAGGCAAGCCGGAAGACAATTTTACGGAATATTGACTATATAAATTGACCTGACCTCAAAGGTTTTCAGGCATACTCATCCTTAGGGTATGCCTTTATGATAAAACGATTATTTTCAAAGCTCCGCGAGAAACGCGCCTCTGACAGCCGTGAGGTCCATGGACTGTTGGACAAAGCCTATGGAGACCCAAACTTACGGTTTCGGGCATCTAATATCCTTATGATCATTAACGTGGCGCTGATTATCCTGGTCATGCTCTTGGGTATTTTTGCCATTGCCAGCCCGACGATTATTGATCCTAGCGCTAAGTTTGCCTTCAGTCCCATATTCGGCCTGATTATCGCCCTGTTTATGTTTTGCCGTCGCTTCGTTTTAGAGGGTAAGTTAAAACTGGCCCGTCGTATTGTTATGAGCGCGGCAATCGTGGCTGTTATTGGCGCCATAACCATTACCGGCGGGTTTCCGAAATCCATCGCAAGCTCTGCCATCATCATTCCTGTGATGATCAGTTATTGTCTTTACGGAGGTAAGACAAGTCATGCTACTTCAGCAATGCTTATCTTATTCTCTTTGGCCCAATGGCTAACTATTTCCTTTTTAGGCCTAACTTTACCGGATTTTACATCCAATGCGGAACCGCTCACAAATGCAGCGATCTCCATCACTACATGTCTGGCCATTGCCAGTTTTGTCTTGGGCGTATTTGATCATTCCAATCGCAAATATATCAGACGTGCCGATGCGGCCATGGTCAGTAAAACCAATTTCCTGGCCAATACGTCTCACGAAATTCGAACGCCCATGAACGGCATTATCGGTCTGTCCGAAGTCATGATGCGCAC
>CALJNJ010000107.1 GCA_937981945.1 uncultured Caulobacterales bacterium
ACACCAAAATTCACAGTTTCAAATTGTGACGGCAAATTAGTATTAAGGATAGCGCGGCTACTGACACCGGATGCTTGAACCCTAGTGCTGTCTTGGCGACGCTCTTGGTCTGTCACGACGGCATCAAAATACAGCTTCAAGTTGTCAGTTGGTTTTGCTTCAATTGTGCCGGCAAAGTTGAGAGTTTCATATTCAAAGTTTTCGAATTCTTGGTTAAGAAATTGAATACCAAGGAAATCGAAGTCCTGTGCGGCAGGTCGAGCTGTCGCATCATTCCGCCAGCCATCGTCTCTATTAACGGATGTGTTGGGAACTAAGCTACCATCACGGTCAATACGAGGACGGAAGGAACTGGCTTCTTGTTCAGTGTAACTAATACTTGCAACAACCCCTATTTCCTGACCTGATGCGTTCTCCCATTTTTTCCCGAGCGCGCCGGAAACTCTGGGAGTCCAGCCACCTTCACTTGAAAGACTACTATTTTCACCCTGGACGCGCATTGTTGCTAAAGTTTCTTTTAAGTCTAAAGGACGTATCGTTCTAAGGTTAACCGTACCGCCTACTGACCCTTCAATTGTCTTAGCTTCCGGGGCTTTAATAACTTCGACACCTGCTATGATCCCTGCGGAAAGGTCTTCAAAGTTTATACCGCTACGTCCCCCTCCAGAGCCAACCGTAGAAACACCGTTAACCTCCGTACGGTTAGCATTTGTACCCCGAATTTGAACGCCTGTACCAACACCGGCTGTCCGCGTGATTTGAATACCCGTAACATTCTCCAGGACTTCCGCGAGGTTTTGATCAGGGAGCTTACCGATATCTTCGGCTAAAATGACCTCGGTAAGATTTGCAGATTCGCGCTGCTCAACAAGTGCATTTTCAAGCGACTGACGAATACCGACCGCGATTACTTCATCTTCGACTTCTTGTGCGAAGGCCGTGGATGGTAATGCCAGAATTGAAAACCCTGCTCCGACGAGCAAAGAATTTTTCAGCCAAGATTTAGTTTTTGTGTTGGATGGTACTTTTGATTTAGACATAGATGTTTCCCCTTAAGAAGCCTGTCAAATTCGATTCAGAATCTCGAACCAATAAAAAGTACCAATAAAAAGCCATTGTCAACCATTATTCCTACCAATTTATTGGTATTGGTAGGACCAATTGCACTTTTATGGTATTTGTGGCAATTTTGACACAGAAATTTCCGCCACTGTGTGGTGAGTAAGGGGAAAGCTATTTTCTTTATTATGTACCGGCGTTAAAATTATAACTTCGCGATCGCCCTGGCTGCCCTACGGCCGGAATAAACGCCGTCGGCAATGGATAATCCGCTGACATAGAGCCACGACGCGATTCCCACAGCATTTCGCCCGGCGGCATACAGACCGGCAACAGGCCCGTTTTCGCCCAAAACCGCACCGGTTGATTCATCGACGCTCAGCCCTCCCAAGGTCAACGTCGAACACGGAAGCATTTTGGCTGATAATCCCACATTGATGGCATAAAATGGCGGCGTTAAAACGGAGACTGCATCATCTTTTGTTTTGTGAAACGGATCGACGGCCTCACCGGCAGCAATGGCGTTATAATTAGCGACCGAAGCTTCGAGCTCCGCACCGGGCACTCCAATTTTCGCCCCTAAAGCCGACAATGATTTCGCCTTTTTGGACGTGAGTTTGACAGCGATTTGAGCCAAAATACGCTGAAAGTTCAATGCCTTATCCCCCTTCACATCATCCAGTGCCTGCATGGCTAACGGCTTGTCGAGAATAAGCCAGCCTTCGGCGTTTTGGTTTTCGATAATTTCGATACCCATGGTAGCGCCGTAAGACATTTCGTTCATAAAACGCTTGCCCTGCTGATTGACAATCAACCCTTTGGCGAATGACAGCGGAGGATTGATAAATCGCCAAGCCGTGACGCGGTCCATGTTTGAGGCCAAGCCGCCTGCCGTCTGGCCCAGCCTTATACCTGCCCCGTTATCGCCATCCGTGCCGAGCGGATACGCGTCCGCGTATTTTGGCGCGTAATGGCTGAGCATGTCCTTGTTAAAGATAAATCCACCGGCCGACAAAACCACGCCTTTTCGAGCCCGAATGAAGACCTCATCGCGGCCGTCAGCCAGAGCTTGAGCTTCAGCCTGTATTTTCCGCGCTTTTTTCAGAAAAAATCCGGATCCCGGTATGGCCGGCGCAACACGGTTCAAAACCTTATTAGCCTTGCCCCTGAGACTTAAAAACGCATCCAGCTTACTCTGATCACTGAATTGTAGGGCCTTCACGCCAATAACTCTTCCCTTCGTATCGGTGACAAGTTGACGAACTTCGGTATGAGAATGAACATCCAAACCAAGCTTCACGGCGCTTTCCAGTAATGGATCAAACAGAGCATTGCCCAGATTCATCGCTTTTTTCCCCAGCTCGAAAGGTACATATCCGCGATGCCCCCGCGCGGCGGGGCGCGCTTTTTCATTGTAAGGCGCTATTAAAGAATTATCCGAGTGATAGAGAAAGAACTGCGGCGCCGGAAAGGATGTTTTGTGAGGAAACAAGGTTGGCCGGAAATCGGCGCCGTGACCGATCATCCAGTCAATGGTCGGGGCGCTTTGCCGGCAAAAATCCATCAATGTCTCATCTGAAATAATGTTTCCGGTCTCCAGTTTGAGATAATTGAACATATTCTCAACGTCATCCTCAACACCGGCGGCTTTTTGAATGGCTGTTCCGCCGCCTGCATAGATGACCCCGCCGGAAGCTACAGTGGCGCCGCCGCCGTCAAAACGGTCCAGAGCCATAACGGTTAGACCTTCTTCTAAGGATTGTAGCGCGCAAGCAGCGCCTGCGCCGCCCAAACCGACCACGACCACATCGGTCTCGTGGTCCCAATTTACATCATTTTCAGATTCCACAATTTTGGCAGGCTCGATGTCAGAGAACCAGTTGGCATCACTCGGTGTCAGTTGCAATTTTTTCCCTCCCCGGGTTAGGGTATCGTAACAACGTCCTTGCCCATGAGCAAGACACTACAAATAAAGGGAATATTATGGCTGAACTTTCACATCCAAAAGGCGCCGTCATGGTATTTGGCGCAACCGGCGGAATCGGCCGAATAGTCGCCCGCGAATATGGTAAAGCCGGAAACGATGTAGCGATCATGTACAGATCCAAAGATGATGTTTCCAAAGACGTAGCGGGTGAGATCACAGCTAGCGGGCGAAAAGCCACGCGCCATCAATGTGATGTGACCGATCAGGAAGCTCTCAAGACTGCTATCTCTGATGCCATAGAACAACATGGCCGTATTCATTCCATGGTTTGGGGCGCCGGGCCTCTGGTTGAGCAAGTCCTCATTGAAGAATCATCTTTTGAACAATGGAAAAAAGCCGTTGATGTTGAGGTGCACGGATTTTATCACGCCACGAAGCTTCTGATCAATCACATGCGGGATCACGGCGGCGGGTCCTTTGTGCATTTAGGTTCAGCAGGAGATGTCAGCTTTCCGCCAAAAGACGTTTTATCGGTTGCTCCTAAGGCGGCCAATGAAAGCTTGGTGAAAGGCATTGCCCGAGAAGAAGGCGTCAATAATATCCGAGCGAATTCTGTCCTCGTCGGCGTCATTGAGGCCGGCATGTTTCTGGAACTGACTAAACAGGGTGTCTTCACTGAAGAGTGGGTCACCGAGGTTCAGAAGAACCTGGCGTTAAAGCGCTGGGGACAACCGGAAGAAATAGCCAATGCCGCGATTTTCCTGACCTCCGACAAGGCCGCCTATATTACCGGCCAACAAATCAATGTTTCAGGCGGGTATGGTCTTTAGCTCCACTGCGTAGGCAAATAGGCATTTCTCTACGCAAAATAGGCTAATTACGGCTAAACAGACTTGAATTGCGGAGATAATTGGCGCAAAATTGCGCAAAATTAAACTTAGGGGAATTCTCCATGGCGACCACAGCTGACTACGATATTGGCGTTTTTACTTTTCCGAGGGGCTGGTTTGTCGTCGGATCGGCAACCGAAGCCACGAATGTTCCTGTTTCGCTGCGATATTTCGGGCGGGATATGATTATGTATCGGGGCGACAGCGGCAAAGTCGTGGTGATGGACGCTTACTGCCCGCATATGAAAACCCATTTAGCCAAAAACACCACAAGCTATGTGGTATTAGACGGCAAACAAGTGGACGGCGATGACATTCGCTGCCCTTATCACGGCTGGAAATTCGGACCGGACGGTGCTTGTAACGAAATCCCCTATTCTCCTGCGCCCATTCCCAAGGCCGCCAAAATCCGAAGTTTTCCGACCCGCGAATGGGGCGGTCTGGTATTAATGTGGCACGACGAAGAAGAGCAGGAACCGGATTATGAACCGCATCCGCTCCCGGAATGGGATGATGAAAAATGGGTCAATTGGAAGATCGATGATCTGGGCGGACTGAACTGCCACTGCCAGGAGGTCGTCGACAATATTACGGACAAAGCCCATCTCGAACCTATTCACGGCTCCCAAGACATTCAGTATTTCGAAAATATCTATGAAGACCACCGCGTATGGCAAAAACTGGCCGCCGGTCACAAAACCTTGTCCGATGACATCTTGGTCAATGACACATGGTATACCGGTCCCGGCCTGTTGATGAGCCGTATGGACGGCTATTATAATTCAATCATGCTGGTGGCGCAT
>CALJNJ010000108.1 GCA_937981945.1 uncultured Caulobacterales bacterium
GTTCCCGGGCTTGACGTCGCCACCAATCAAATACTGCTGTTGCGTCCCAAAGCCCCTCATCGATAAGATTTATTGAGCCCAGAACAATGTCGTCAACATTGTAAAATGGGTAGGCCGCTTTTATATGGTCAGGCGTCATTAACCGGGTCCCTGCCCCTGCATCTATTTTAACCTGATGACTTTCCCTGAGGACATTGGCAAACGCCGGATTGTCGGCGAGATACATGTAACCAAAGCTGCGAATTGAGAGCTCAGGAACCCGGTCATCTCCTCCCATATATTCTCGTATATTTTTTACGAAATCGGCGGCAAACTGAGAAATGCGGACATTCAAGTCCAGCGAAAATTGTTGCCGCATACAAGAATTTGTATGCATCGTCGAAGAGTGCTCATAAGTCGGGTCGCGCTCAACGACCAGAACTGAGCCATCAAAATCTTTATTGTTCGACAGAAACCAAGCCGTTGAAGACCCCATAAGAGCCCCGCCGACGATAACAATGTCGTAACTCGGTTTGGTTGGTTTTTCTGTCTTAGTCACAAACATTAATCAGCTCCTCTGTTGACCTACCCTTCAAGCCATGGGCACTCGTAATGCATTTAGCTCTACTAATCCAAATCAATGTGAAGCGATTACGTTTTCTAATTCTCTAAAAACGTATCCAACATAAATTAGAGAATGCTATTGTTACATATCTTCGAATTTTGATGGTAATTCGTCATTTAGTGATGCATTAGTAGGCTGCATTATAAGGGGATAACCGGACGATAAATCGCAGTTCGCTATTTCAAAACGATGAAAAATAAAATCAGTGAAGACTACCAAAAGCTTATCTTCTCGCTCAATGAGAATGGGCTGCTCCGTCTGACTCTAAATGATGAAAAACGCCGCAATGCCCTATCCGAGGCAATGCTGACGGAAATTGGGAACGCCATCCAATTTGCTTCAGCCTCACCTTCTGTTCGTGTCGTTATTTTAGACGCAAACGGGCCGGCATTTTCCGCGGGACACGATCTTAAGGAAATGACGGCCGGACGCGACTCAGACGATCAAGGAAGGGCCTATTTTGCAAAGATCATGGATATGTGTTCCGGGGTCATGCAGTCCATTGTGCATTGCCCCAAACCCGTCATTGCGAGTGTTACAGGCGTTGCTACGGCTGCCGGCTGTCAATTGGTTGCCAGCTGTGACTTGGCCTTGGCCGCAGATACTGCAAAGTTCAGCACACCGGGGGTCAATATCGGATTGTTCTGTTCGACGCCTATGGTCGCTTTGTCCAGAAATGTCAGCAACAAACACGCCATGGAAATGCTGTTAACAGGCGACATGATTTCTGCTCCGGAAGCCGAGCGGATCGGCCTAATCAACCGAGCTGTGTCTGAATCAGAATTAAAAAATGAAACCGACATTTTGGCGCAAAAAATAGCGTCAAAATCCAGTTTAACTTTGGCGACAGGCAAAACGGCCTTTTATCAACAACGATATATGACCTTAGAAGAGGCATATCAGTACACATCGAAAGTCATGGTCGAAAATATGTTGGCCTCGGATGCGAAAGAAGGCATCGGTGCCTTTATCGAAAAAAGACCACCTGAATGGAAAGACAAATAGCCTTCGCTTACGTCTTTGAGCGGCGGCGGCCCCGACGCTCTCTGGCAGCAGCTCTCGTTGCTTCCGTCGCCGGCGGCGCAACTAATGGTCCGATTTTGGCTATCACTTCGTGGAGCGTTGGGCGCTCGCCTTTATTGTAATCATCCATAGATCGGCGCATGGCCGCAATATGCTCCGGCTTGGTTCCACAGCAACCACCGATAATCCGAACACCTGCATCTCCGGCCAGTTGGACATAGTCGCCCATGAGCTGCGGCGTACCTGTATAAACCGTCTCTTTGCCCTTAATGACCGGAATTCCGCAATTGGCTTTCCCGACAATTACCGCTTCTGAATTCTGGCATGTCATATCCAGCGCAGACGCCATGAGATCTGACGCGCCGACACCGCAATTAGCACCGTAAGCCACAGGCGGAACCGGAAGGTTCTTGGCGATATCGTCCAAACCGCGAGGCGAGATACCCATCATGGTTCGGCCCGCTGTGTCAAAGCTGGCGGTAAAGACATAAGGCATATCAAGTTCGATAGCAGCGAGTGCGGCCGCTTCGATTTCTTCTTGCGCTGACATGGTTTCAATCCAAATCACATCCGCGCCGCCGTCTTTGAGACCGCGAATTTGCTCGCGAAAGAAAGCCTTACAGCTCTCAGCGGTCAGGTCTCCCATAGGCTCGAATAATTCGCCGGTTGGACCAACGGAGCCCGCAACAACGACAGATCTCTTTGCGCGCTCGGCTACCTGACCGGCGACCTCCGCACCTGCTTTATTTATTGTGTAAGTTTCCTCGGCAGCATCGTGTAACTTGAGGCGCGGTGCGTTAGCGCCAAATGTATTAGTGAGAATTATGTCAGAACCGGCATCGACAAACATTTGATGCAGCGCATCGGGTTTCTCCGGATTTGAGACATTCCAAAGATCCGGCGGAAATCCGGGCTCTAAACCCATATTCATGAAGTTGGTTCCGGTCGCGCCGTCAGCTAGCACAAGCTGATTGGAAGCTAAGAGGTCTTCAAGGGATATACGCATAACATTGCTTTCGAAACTTTTCTGCAGCCCGCATATATCATCAATATAAGTATATAAAGTTTTTTTATATGATTACACACGAGTAACTTAGGAATTCGTTTGATAATCGACCGGGATTAGAGAATTTGATTTAGGCCAAAATTATTGGACGAAGAGCCGTGAAATTCTTAGCGTTGCCGTATGACCGATGAATCCATCAAATCCCATGCTCAAGTCGTTGTTATTGGCGGAGGCCTAATTGGCTGTTCGGTTCTTTATCATTTAACAAAATTGGGCTGGAAAGATGTGGTTCTTTTAGAAAGGGATGAACTTACTTCCGGCTCAACATGGCATGCCGCCGCAAATATTCACGGCCTCCACGACAGCAATAATATCTCTAAGCTGCAATATTATACGATGCAGCTTTATAAGGAGCTGGAAGCTGAAACCGAGCAAGGATGCGGCGTTTTTCAGCCCGGCGCTCTTTATCTGGCGCAAACACCGGACCGGGAACATCAACTCCGTATTCAGGCAGCCAAAGCCCGTTACTTCGGCGTCGAGTTTAATGAGCTGTCGATTAAAGAAGCACAAGAGATGAACCCGTTAGTCAATTACGACGGTATACGCTGTGTTATGTTTGAGCCTGATGGCGGCAATGTGGACCCGTCAGGTGTCACCCATGCCTATGCCAAAGGCGCGCGGCAAAATGGGGCTAAGATCTACCGATTTACACCGGCACTGGAAACCAATTCTCGCGCTGACGGCAGCTGGGATGTGGTAACACCCAAGGGTAATATTCACGCACAAATCGTCGTCAATGCCGCCGGACTTTGGGGCCGCGAAGTGGCCAAACTGGCAGGTTATGAATTGCCGCTGATGACCATGGAACATCAATATTTG
>CALJNJ010000109.1 GCA_937981945.1 uncultured Caulobacterales bacterium
CATAGAATTCAAATGACCCGGTGTCTTTAAAACCCAATTTTTGCCGCTGCGGGATTTATCCTGCCATTGCAGACATTTTAATATGGTGATCAGATCCTGATAGGCCGGCATGGGATCCTGCCCGTCCAAAAACGCCGCAAATTCCGGAACGAAATAAGTGCTTTCGATCATGGAGCTGGAAAAGAGTTGGCCCATGATAATAACTTCCTCATCGGGCTGGGTTGTGCTCATGGGGTGAATGGACATCAGCTCGGGAATCTTGTCGAGCATATACGCCAATATACCTTCAGCGGCTTCTATGCGCGGCGACGGATCACCCGGCGTTTCGCCCGGCATAGGCAGATAATTTTGCGCCTCATACCATCGCATGGCCGTCAGTGCCGGCGCGGAGGCCAGCATGCGGTGCAACATGGTTGAACCGGTCCGCGGCAAGCCCGACAAGACCGCAGCCACTTCAACGGTTTCGTCAAAAATCTCCGGGTTGTCCCCCAATAACTGCATCAGACGTAAACGGTTGGACAAGGCCCCCGTAATCATCATCCCGGCGCCATAAGCGCCCTCCGGCCCCAGCTTAGCCGTTGTGTTGAGCGCATTGATGAGCGGGTCCAAATGACCGATCATCCAAGGGTCGCCAAAATCCGTCAGACCGGTTTGGTCCTGCGCTTCTTTGATGAAATGATCTTTCCCCGGGAGCATACACCCTCCTTCATGCGTAGTTTTCTGCTCTTTTTCTACGCAATTCAGGCAAATTCACCAAGCGATACGTTTATTTTCATCAAAAAATGGGCTAAAAACTACGCAAAAGAAAAAGGGGAATGGTTATGCTGCTCAAAGATAAAGTCGTGATTATCAGCGGCGTCGGGATCGGGATGGGTCAAAGCATGGCCAAAATTGCCGCCGCTGAGGGCGCCAAAGTCGGGCTTGGGGCCCGCAATAAAGACTATCTCAATGAGATCGCCGGAGAGATCACAAAGGCCGGCGGACAGGCCGTTGCCGTGGCCTGTGACGTGACCAAAACCGATCAATGCCAAGCATTGGCCGCGGTTGTGGCCGAAGAATTCGGTCAAATCGACGGCCTGGTCAACTCGGCCTATAATCACGGCGACTGGGCCACTTGTGATGTGGCCAATGCTGATGATTGGGCAAGTATATATAATGTGAACTGCGTAGGGGCGCTTCGGATGGCGCAAGCCTGCCTGCCGGCCATGAAAAAAGCCGGCGGCGGAGCTGTTGTCAATGTCAATACAATGGCGACCGTCAATCCGTTCCCGGGGGAAGCCGCCTATGCCGCTGCGAAAGGCGGCATGGCGGCGCTCACCCGTCACATGGCCAAAGATTTCGGACCGTTTGGGGTAAGAGTAAATTCTTGCCGCATGGGCTGGATCGGCGGCGCGCCGGTTTACGGCTATATCGATCATCAAGTCGCGTCGGGCCGCGATCGGGACGAAGTTGTGGGAGAGATCACCGGCCGCATACCGCTCGGCATTATTCCACCTGAAGAGGACTGCGCAAAATCCGTTCTCTATTTCTTATCGGATTACGCCAAAGTGGTCACGGGCGCGACGCTGGATGTCAATGGCGGCCAATATATGGCGCCGTAAGTTTGGCCGACCCCCAAAAGATTTGGAAAGATTATTGCCGGGCGCTGGAGGCCCAAAGCGATATTGTTCTGAACAATGATTTGGCGCCCGATGCACTGGAGCAAGCTGAAGGTCTGCGTTATTTGACCCGGCTGAACCGGATCGCGCTGGAGATGTTTCTGGAAAACGGCGATGCGGCCTTTCCCGGTCTTTATCAAGCCTCCCACCAAACGGCCAAAATCGGCGCGGACAATCCGGATAATTATTATCAAAACGCCACAATTTCCGGACACCAAACTTACCACATCTCAGGCAATCGCGGCACGGTCCCGATTTTCTCTTTTGCCACAAAAGCTAATCGCTATGCCATTAACGGCACGATGGCGTCGACCGGGGAGATCGACATACGCGATGTTGATTGCGACGCAGACGGAAATTTTGAAATTGTCGCGAGCAAGACAAAACAAGACGGCAATTGGTTGCCCCTGGAAGATGACAGTTCCATTCTGATTATCCGGCAGACCTTTTTTAACAAGAACAAAGAAATTCCTGCCACGGTCAAATTAGACTGTATCAGCGAGTCCGGAAAACCCGCCCCGCTCACCCTTTCCGGCTTGCAAACGGCTTTGGCTTCCGTGCCGGCTTTTGTCTCCGGGACGGCCAAGACATTTTTGCACTGGGCCGAAGTTTTCCGCGCGCAGAATTTCAATGCGCTGAACACACACGACCAATCCATGTTTATCCGCGCCGGCGGCGATCCCATGATCTATTACCTTCACGGTTGGTGGGAGCTGTCCGAGGGTGAATATCTAAAAATCACCAGTGAAATCCCGGACTGCGAAGGCTGGAATTTTCAGCTCGAAAATATGTGGCTGGAAAGCCTGGATTACAGGCACCATAAAATCCACGTCAATAATGACAGCGCGCATTATAATGATGACGGAACGGTCACCGTACAAGTAGGCGGTCCGGATCACCCCAACCGGCTTGAGACTTGTGATCACCGGCGGGGCGCCATGCTCTGGCGCTGGACCGGGGCCAAAGACCATCCCACACCCAATATCGAAATTCACAAATCTTAGGAGAGAACTATGAGCGACAATCCCATGACAGCTTTCGACCCGGACGCGCTGGTCGTTTCTAAAAAGGTCGACATTAACGCCCCGGCGTCAATCGTATGGGACATTCTCACGGATATGGAAAAATATCCGGAATGGAACCCGTTTTGTGTGGAATGTGAGAGCACGCTGGAAATGGGCGCGCCCGTCAAGATGAAGCTCAAATCCTACGTCAATGCAGGGCCTGAGTTTTTTGAAAACACGGAATTCGTCTGCGCCTTTGATGTGGAAAAACTCTTATCCTGGGAACTGCCCCATTACGACGGCTGGCCCTATCCGGCGCGGCGCGACCAAATCATCGAAGCGACCGGTGAGAACTCCTGCCGCTACCACTCAACTGATGCGTTTCTGGGGCCCAATGGCATCCACGTCATGCGCTTTGCGGGCCCTTGGGTCAAACAAGCCTTTGACGATACGGCCGACGCCCTCAAGGCGCGGGCAGAAGCCATGTTTAAGGGTTAGATTACAAATCAAAATGGCTGAGCCGGTGGGGCAAGGCTTCGTGGATGTAGGGCCAGAAAATAACGGCCCCGACAAGCGCCGCAGACACGGCGCAGATCAAGACGGCGCCGGCGGCAATGTCTTTGGCAAATTTCACTGACGGGTTTTTCTCAGGTGAGACCACATCACATAAATGTTCAAAGGCCGTGTTGACAGTCTCAGCAAAACAGACCGCCATAATAACCAATATAAGCAGTGAAAACTCTTGCGGTGATATGCGAAAATATGCGCCCATGGCGATCACCAAAAGCGCCGCGCCCAAATGAATACGGGCATTATGTTCATGGCGCACGACATGAACCAATCCGCTGATGGCATAACCAAAACTTTTGGACCTGGCGTGCCATGAAAAGCGGCTTCCTGATAATTTAAGCGAGCCGTCCGGTTGCCAGTCAGCCGCGTTTGAGCGCGGCCTTAACAGGCCAAGCTTTCGCAGCTGCCAAACCAATAGACTTAAGAGTCCGAGAATTAAAATGCAGCAAGCCATATAAGCTCCTATTGCTGAGGTGTAATCATAAATCGGGACAGGCGGGCCGCCGGAATATTGAGATCCGCCGCCCCTGACATTTGGGCCGCAAAACCCGTTTCGCCGCCTTGATATTTGAGCGCGTAGTTCGCGCCCGGACGCAGACCGCCCACGGTGATTTTCTTAAACCCCGGACCGTTTTCAGCGCGGGCTTTGAACATCAAAGCGCCGTCATGGCTGCGAGCCGACGCAAACATAATCTCACGGGGGTCGGCGGCTTCTATATAGGGCCCTCCATTTTGGGTCAGACGTCTATTGATCAAAGCTCTGAAACTATTAGGCCGGCAAATATCGGCCATGAACCCATTGGCATTGGCCCAAAGCGAAGCGCCGCGAAAATAGGCACGGTCATCCTTGATAATCGGATCACAATCCTCTGCCATGAGCCCCAAGAGGCGATCTTTGATATCTTTGTCGCCCATTTCGGCGGCTGCTAGAGCGGAGGCGGCGGAACCGGCGGCGCGGGAATAATTATAATTTCCCACATCAATGGGCCAGCACGCCTTTCGCAAGGAACGGCCCTGTAATTGTTCTCGCGTGACAA
>CALJNJ010000110.1 GCA_937981945.1 uncultured Caulobacterales bacterium
GGACGAATTATCTGAGATGTATTTCGGCCATAAACCGGTCAGTTTTAAAAAGCTTGCCGGTACGGGTAAAAACGCCCGCACATTTAACGAGCTTTCCTTGGAAGAAGCCACGCCATATGCGGCGGAAGACGCGGATGTGACTTTGCGCCTTTGGCAATTTTTCAAACCTAAACTCGGGCAAAAACAGGTTGCGACCGTTTACGAAACCCTCGAGCGCGGCCTGCCGCAAGTATTGGCCAAAATGGAAAACCAGGGCATCAAAGTTGACCGCTCTGTCTTGGCGCGTCTGTCCTCTGACTTTTCCCAAAAAATGGCCGGTCTGGAAGCGGAGGCGCAAAAGCTCGCCGGTCAGCCGTTTAATGTCGGCAGTCCGAAACAGCTCGGCGATATTTTGTTTGGAAAGATGGAACTTCCGGGCGGAAAGAAAACCAAAACGGGCGCCTGGAAAACCGGCGCCGGCGTTCTCGAAGATTTGGCCGCTGAAGGCCATGAACTGCCGAAAACCGTGCTCGACTGGCGGCATTTCGCCAAGCTTAAATCCACCTATACGGATGCGCTGGTGGGACAAATAAATCCCGACACGGGCCGGGTCCATACCAGTTTTGCCCTGGCGGCAACGACCACAGGTCGTTTATCCTCGTCGGATCCGAATTTGCAAAACATTCCGATCCGCACGGAAGACGGCCGGAAAATTCGCGACGCCTTTATCGCAGAACAAGGCCATATATTAGTGGCGGCCGACTATTCTCAAATTGAACTGCGTATTTTGGCGCATGTGGCTGACCTGCCGACCATGAAGCAGGCTTTTGCCGATGGTGTGGATATTCACGCTCTGACCGCGTCGGAAATGTTTGGCGTGCCCATCGCCGATATGGACCCGGAAACGCGACGAAAGGCCAAGGCGATTAATTTTGGGATTATCTACGGGATTTCCGCCTTTGGACTTGCCAATAATCTGCATATCTCCCGAACAGAAGCCAAAGAATATATTGAAAGCTATTTCGAGAAATTTCCGGGCATTAAGGACTATATGGAAGATGCCAAAAATGAAGCCCGGGAATATGGTTATGTCACAACTATTTTCGGCCGCAAATGCCATATCAAAGGGATCAGAGACCGCAATTGGAATATGCGCGGCTTTGCCGAACGCCAGGCCATCAACGCGCCCATTCAGGGTGCCGCCGCAGATGTGATCCGCCGCGCTATGCTGCGCATGGATGATACAATTGCGCCCATAGACGGCGCGCGCATGCTTTTACAGGTTCATGACGAATTGGTCTTTGAAGTGCCGGAAGATCGGGCCGAAACTCTAATTGCCGCCGTAACAAAAACCATGGAAGGGGCCGCTATGCCGGCCGTCAATTTGTCCGTCCCGCTCAAGGTTGATGCCAATGCAGCCATGAACTGGAACGACGCGCATTAACTGCGACCAAAGCATTCATTCCATTTTCATAGAAAATGACTATATGCCTTTTGAAATTATTGATTTGGAAGAATTATGACACATCTTGTGCTCGTCCGTCACGGACAATCAAAATGGAATAAAGAGAACCGCTTTACAGGCTGGGTCGATGTGGATCTGACAGCCGAAGGCGTTAAAGAGGCCAAGAAGGCCGGCAAGCTTCTGAAAAAAGAAGGCATAAATTTTGATGTGGCTTTTACGTCATTTCAGCGCCGCGCCATTCGGACTTTATGGCTGACTTTGGAGGGGATTGAACAGTTTCATATTCCGGTGACCAAAGATTGGCATTTGAATGAACGCCATTACGGCGGATTGACCGGGCTGAACAAAGAAGAGACGAAAAAGAAGCACGGTGAAAAGCAAGTGCATATTTGGCGCCGCAGTTTTGATATTCCGCCGCCGCAAATCGACAAGGACAATGAATATCACCCGACAAATGATCCCAAATATTTGGGCATTGATCCGGCGGAATTACCGGGCGGTGAGAGCCTCGAGCTGACCACCAAACGTGTCCTGCCATATTTCCAAAGTCAGATCGCGCCGTTTCTGCGCGCCAATTGTAATTTGATTATCTCAGCTCATGGAAATTCTCTGCGGGCTTTGATGAAAGAATTGTTCAAGGTCAGCGACAAAGAAATTCCGGGGTTTGAATTCCCGACGGGTAACCCGCTTTTGATCGAGCTGGATGAAGGCACGCTGGATGTGAAATCCGCGCGCTATCTGGATGACAGCCGGGCCAAGGACTTGCCGCCAATCCCGGGCGGGAATGCCTGATACTCCTTCAGACGCAACCTATATGGCCCGCGCGCTCGAGCTGGCGTGGGCGCAAAAAGGAAAAACCTATCCTAATCCGTCCGTGGGCTGCGTATTGGTTCGCAGCGGCGTAATTGTAGGTGAGGGCGCCACCGCCAATGGCGGCCGCCCCCATGCCGAAACTACCGCCTTGAAACAAGCCGGCAGTGCCGCCAAAGGTGCCACCGCTTACGTGACGCTTGAACCCTGTTCTCATCATGGCCGAACGCCTCCCTGCGCTGAAAGCCTGATTGCCGCCCGCATTGCAAAATGTGTGATTGCCTGTGTGGATCCGGACCCGCGTGTGAATTGGCGCGGGGCCGCTATGCTCCAGGAAGCCGGTATTGATACCACGATTGGCGAGGTCGGATTAGCGGACGCTTTTGAAATAAATTCTGATTTTTTTGCGCGAGTAAATTCAGAGTAAATACTTGAAGTCGCAATTAAATGGCGACCTGCGCATTTTCCGTATTTTTGGACATTTTTTAGCTTGCCAAACGGCATAAATTTTTCAAGCCTGCGTCTGAGCTTGGGGGAGTTATGCGGAAGGTTTTCGAGACCACCGGTAAAAAAGATATGGTCACGCCTATGGTGCCCGCGCGGTCGCCTGAGTCGTTACTGGTCGAAGGCGCGGTCCGCGCTGCCAAACATTCGACCGCCGCCGTGAAACAAAAAATATTGTCTGACATCGCGCCGGTTCTCGGATGCCGTCCCAATGATTTGGAATTTTTGTTTTCATCCCAAAACGACAATTCAAATCATGAATGGTATGACTTTCCCGACGCAGAGCGCCGTCGTAAATTTATTCGGGACAATTATCCGGATGCGGCGGAATAAAGGCAAGCTCGCCCGCAAATCTCCCTTTTTACGCCCGGTTCCTGACACGGTCCGCTCCTAGCAGCCTCCTCTCACACAGGAGGAAATTATGAACAACCCCGTCAAATTACCGGGCCGTTCCTATGGCTTAAAACTTTTCGTGGTGTGTGCGCTCGTCTTATTGATGTCGATACCCGCCATGTTCATTTCATATATCAGCTTTGAACGATCGAGCCGCGCCAATGATGTCAGCACGGAAGTCTCTCAGCGTTATGGCGGCGCGCAAACTATTGTGGGGCCGTTTATATCAGTTCCCTATGCGTCCACCGGTAGAACCGGCGTGGTTACGGAAACCGGGGATTACGTTTTCTTCCCCGAAGACGGGGCCGCTGATTTCACAAACGTCGAGACTGAACTTAAATCCAGATCTTTGTTTAAGATACCGGTCTATCAGGCGAGCGGTCAGCTCAAAGCCTCTTTCAAAGCTGAAACATTTGAAACGGAAGATGAAAACTTAAAACTGGACTGGTCAGGTGCCCGTATCATGCTCGGTATCTCCAACGGACGGGGCCTCAAAGATGATGTCACCGTCATGATTGCGGGCAAACGCCTCAAGTTTGAACCGGCTTATTCGAAAGCAGGGGCCGCCTATGCGCCGGAAGGCATTGTGATGTCCGTGAACGCTAAACATTATTCCGGTCACTCGGGCCGCAACGGCATCCAATATTTATCAGTGCCGGCAGGGGATTTGGTTAAACCGGGACGTCCGCTTGATTTCAGCGCGTCTTTGTCCATTGGCGGCGCGCAGCATTTATCCGTCTTTCCGTTTGCCAAATCCACAAAGGTCTCCATGGTTTCCAATTGGGCGTCACCCGGATTTTTCGGGCAGTTCCCGCCGGTCGACCGCGAGATTAATGACGACGGATTTACAGCGCAGTGGTCCGTACCGTTTCTGGCCAGAGGCATTCCAGCCCACGGCACAAGTCATCATGTTTTGAACTCAGGCGGTGATGCCATTCGGGTCAATTTCGTACCGGAATTTTCACCTTATCAAACCGTCAACCGGGCGCTGAAATATTCCGTTTTGTTTGTCGGTCTGGTGTTTATCACATTCTTTCTGTTCGAAATGATCATCGGCCGCCCGGTTCACCCCGCGCAATATATTCTAATCGGCCTGGCCCAGAGCATTTTCTATCTCCTGCTTTTGGCCTTTACGGAACATATCGGATTTACATTGGGATTTGCCATTGCGGCTGTTGCAACCATCGGCCTGACGGCGCTTTATGCCGGCTGGACGTTTGGATCAAAAATCTATGCCTACCGCGCCGGGATTGTCTTTGCCCTGACTTACGGTCTCTTATTCAGCCTCATGCGGATGCAGGATTTTGCCTTGATGATCGGCGCATTGGCCAGCTTCTTTGCCATTGCAGCGGTGATGTATCTGACCCGCAATATGAATTGGTACGGCGCCAAAGAGGCGGTCAGCCATTCGCCTTCAGGACCTCGCCCGACAAATACAGAGATCCGCAAATAAGAATACGCGGGGCGGTTTCGCCGTCCCGCACCTTACAGGCGATATTGACGGCTTCATCGACGCTGTCGGCCATGTAATTTGAAATGCCCCGCGTCCCCGCCAGCTCCGCTAAGGTTTCTGCCGAAAGCGATGCATGACCCGGAATATCAACGGCGATAATATGGGCCGCTAATCCGGCGTAATGATCCAAAAAACCGCCCACATCTTTATTGGCCAGCATGCCGGTCACAAGAACTAACGGCCTCGGTAATTTACCTTCCAGATCCGCCACACCGGCCGCAATAGCTGTGGCCGCATGTGGGTTGTGACCGCCGTCGAGCCAAAGCTCGCCGCCAATGGCCGCGACTTTTTCGGCCAGAGGTCCTGTCGTCAAATTCTGCATGCGCGCCGGCCAGCGAACGTTCTCCAAACCTTTGGCAATCGCTC
>CALJNJ010000111.1 GCA_937981945.1 uncultured Caulobacterales bacterium
AGACAAGTGCAACACGACCGAAACGGATAAAGTTCACCACATTACCGGGTGCTGTCGGGTGGGCGCCTTCATAAGAGTCCATGCCTTGTCCGTAAGAGACTTCAACCTTGAAGATGTTCAGAACCTGACGATATTGCTCAACCGGCGTGACATCCGGATCGGCCAGAACCTGCTTGACGCGCTCAAGACGTTCCAGACGTTCGTCCAAATTGAACGGCACATCGTTTTTGATGGAGTCTTCGATTTTTGCTGTCATATCCAGCATCATCGGGACCATGCTCTGCTTGATCTGCTCAACTGTTTCCAGCTGACGATTAAGAGATCCGATTTCAGATTTCTGCGATTGCAGATAGATATCCTGCTGATCCACAAACAATGCGATATTGTCTTTTTGCTGGAGCACGGCGCGGTATTCCCGCACCATTGAATCGGCCTCGTCGTCCAGATCGGCAACCCGTTGCTGTGACGCCGAACTGGCAGCTGTAGACGCTTTAGCCGCGTTCATAGCACTGTCCAGCTGTGCGTAAGCCGGTGTGCCCAATGCCAGGGACGCGATGCCCACAAGCATTATTTGCTTGGCTTTTGAAAAGTTAGACATGGTTTCCTTCCACTTTGTTTCCTTTTATTTTGCCCCGCCTTGGCGGGCCGTATGGGTGGCGGTTATTTCCGCCGCTTTTTTGCAACCCATACGGCTTGCAAAATCTTTGAGAGCTCAAAAGCTCGAATTTTATTCTGCGATGTAAACCGGCGCGCGAACGACGTTAACGGCCGCCTCGCCTTTCGCCATTTTCACGGCTTGCAGGAAGTCCAAGGCGCGGCTTCCGCCAACCTCGTCCCAAGCTTTTGTCGTGGGATTATATTGCAGGACCTGACTGCTGTCGGCCTCTGCATAAATCAGCGCCAAACGACCATATCTCAGATAATCGCCGTCCTGGAGATCACCCTTAAGGCCTTCAATTGTGGCGCCTTTTCTGATTTTTGCTTTGTGATCATTGGTCAGCGCGCAAACAGCCGACTCCTGATCTTCAAGACAGGCCGCATAGCGTTTCCCGCGGCGATCCTCAAACGGGTTTTCACCCGGGTAAGACGCGAATGTTTGTCCGTAAATGACTTCAGCTTCATACATGTTTAAAGCCCGGCGGAACTTTTCGCCCGGCAAGGCTTCCGCATCGGCAACCGTATCCTGCAAAAGACCCAGGCGTTCAAAACGCTCATATCCGTTAAACGGGATGTCTTTATCGACTTCTGATTCAATGGCCGCGGTCATCTTGTCGACCATGGGCCCGATGGACGCCATAATGCCATCGGCATTTTTTAGTTGATCTCTCAAGCTTTCAATTTGGCCGTCCTGTGTTTTCACAACGGCCTGCTTGTGGGCGATCTCTATTTTGATGTCTGAGATTTGTTTCAGCAGCGCGGCATATTTATCGCCGGCTTCATCAGCCGCCTGCGCCATCGCGCCTGAAGCTGTTCCCAATATCAATGCAGCAGAGCAGACTGCTCTTAGCGCATTCTTGTGTACGGTGCGGAAATTTACCACTCACGTCCTCCGGTTTTTTTGCATGGCAGGCATGCTTTTTATCATAGTTAGAAGGACGCTTACACGCTAACGAATATTTAATCAATCGTTATATTGTTACAAAACAGCCTTTTTTTTGTGTAAAACAACAAAAAACAATGGTTTGGAAAATTATAAGAGAATGGCTGGGGTACCTGGATTCGAACCAGGGATGGCGATACCAAAAACCGCTGCCTTACCGCTTGGCCATACCCCAGCATTCTAGGCTGTTTCTAACAGCGGAGCCCCCTCTATAATCCTTTTATGTAAAAAGCAATAAGCTGAGCGGAAAAATGCTCAAAAAAATGAGCCGCCTAATATTAGGCTTTCTAATAGGCAAATAAATGGGTCTGACTGCATATTTTTATCGATAAACGAGAAATTTCTTTTCATTGACCTAAATTGATGTGTAAAGAGAAAGCAATTCTAATGAGGTTGTTATGCGTCAATTTTTGATCACCGTGCTGGGCGTTATCGTTGGCTTGGCCATTTGTTTCTTTTTATTCTGGATTTTCCTGTTTGTTATCATTGCGGCCGTCGGCTCTTCAGCCGAAAAGCCCATTCCCAATCAAACCGTCCTCAGTATGGATTTACGCGGCGGTCTTCAGGATCATTCATCCGGGGAAAGCTTATTCGGTCAATCCAATCTTTCTGTGGTCGATATTGTGCAAGCGCTTAATGCGGCGAAATCCGATGACAAAGTCAAAGGTATTTTCATCAGAGCCAATGGATATGGCATGGCGCCGGCGTCTGCCGAAGAAATCAGACTGGCCATTAAAGACTTTAAAACCTCAGATAAATTCGTGATCGCCCACTCTCAGGGTTTTGAAGGCACAACCTTTATGGCCTATCACGCCGTTTCAGCGGCTGATGAGATCTGGCAACAGGACACAACCTCCTTTGCCGTTTCGGGTATTCGCTCTGAAATCGGATTTTACGGCGGCATTGCCGAGAAATATGACGCCAAAGTACAGATGGAACAGTTCTACGAATATAAGAACGCGGCCAATGTCTATAAAGAAAAAGGTTTTACCGATGCCCACCGGGAAGCGACAACCGGCCTTCTGACGTCTCTCTATAATACGGCCGTCGGGCAAATTGCCCAAGACCGCGATATGACCGCAGATCAGATTGATGCCCTTTTCAAAGGCGCGCCCCATACGGCAGAAAATGCCATGAGCGCAGGCCTTGTTGATAAAATGGGTCATTTGGTCGACGCTCAGGATTACGTCAAAGAAAAAGCCGGCGATGAAGACATCAAATTTACGTCTTTGAAAAAATACGCCGACAATATCTCCAAAACCGGTGAGACCATCGCCTTTATCGGCGGGCAAGGTCCTGTGGTTATGGGGAATTCTGCCGACGGTTCCAACCCGTTTGCCAATGGCGTCACCATGGGCGGCGATACGGTGTCCAAAGCTTTTGAAGCGGCGGCCAAAGATGACAAGGTCAAAGCGATTGTCTTTCGGGTCAGTACACCCGGCGGATCGGCAACGGCCTCTGATCAAATTCTCAATTCCGTGTCCCGCGCTCAGGCGGCAGGCAAGCCTGTGATTATCAGTATGGGCCAATATGCGGCGTCCGGCGGTTATTATGTTTCGGCCAATGCCGATAAAATCGTCGCCATGCCGTCAACCATTACCGGCTCCATCGGCGTCCTCGGCGGCAAGATTGCACTGCGCGATACATATGCCAAAATTGGCTATAATGTTGACGCCATTGATGTGGGCGGCGAATTTGTCGGGGCGTATTCAGGCGATGAGCCGTTTACCCAGGCTCAGCAAGCTGCCTATCGTCAACAAATGGAAGATATTTACGTGGATTTCACCGGCAAGGTTTCCGCCGGCCGCGATATCCCGCTGGAGCGGGTTCGGGAAATTGCTAAAGGCCGCGTCTGGACCGGCGAACAAGCCAAAGACATCGGCCTGGTCGATGAGCTGGGCGGACTTCGCAAAGCGATCGAAGTCGCGAAAGTCGAAGCCGGCATTGATGAAGATAAAAATGTGAAACTCAAAGTCTTCCCGCGTCCCAAAACCACGCAAGAGCAATTAGAAAGCCTGCTCGGTCAATCGGTCGAAGCTCAAAAAGACCTGGCCCTATTAAGAGAGCTCTCTGCCCTCCCCGAGGTTCAGGCCATTTTAGAAGCCCGCCAAGCGGTGCAGCATGATCAGGAATTACGGGCCCGCCTGCCTGAATTTGAGTAGAAGTCAACGCAAGAATGGCCCCTGTAAATTCCATATTGATTGTCGGCGGCGGAACCGCCGGCTGGTTGACCGCGGCCTATCTCTCCCAAGAACTGGGCAGTTTTCGCCCTGACGGCGTCAAAATTACGCTGGTGGAGTCCTCTGACATCCCGACCGTCGGCGTCGGCGAAGGAACATTTCCGTCGATAAAGAGAACTCTGGATATTATCGGCATTAATGAACGCGATTTCATTCGCGGCGCAGAAGCCGCGTTTAAACAAGCCATACAATTCACCGATTGGTGCGACGACCCAAAGGGGCCGGGGCTCAAAACCTATTACC
>CALJNJ010000112.1 GCA_937981945.1 uncultured Caulobacterales bacterium
GTGGCTTTGTCGGTTTCAATTTCAGCCAAGACGTCACCGGAGCTGACTTTGTCACCTTCTTTGACCATCCATTTGGACAATACGCCCTCTTCCATTGTGGGCGATAAAGCAGGCATCAGGATTTCAATGGGCATCGCTTAATCCTTGTAACAAACAGCTTTGGCGGCTGTGACAACATCGTCAACACCGGGCAAGCTGAGCGCTTCGAGATTGGCGGCGTATGGCAGGGGCACATCCTCCTGGCAGACACGCGCAGGCGGCGCGTCCAGATAATCGAAAGCTTCTTGCGTCACGACTGCGGAAATTTCCGCGCCAATGCCATGTTGTCCCCAGCCCTCTTCGGCGCAAACAATCCGGTTGGTTTTCTTGACCGACGCAATGACTGTGCCTGTATCCAGAGGACGCAAAGTTCGAAGGTCAATGACTTCGGCGTCGATTCCTTGCGCCGCCAATATATCAGCGGCTTCCAAGGACCGTCCGACCATTCTGGAATGGCAGACGATCGTTACGTCAGCGCCTTCGCGGCGGATCTTGGCTTTGCCGATCGGGATAAGAAAATCATCCATATCCGGCACCTCAAAAGTCTCGCCGTAAAGCAGCTCGTGCTCCAGAAAAACCACCGGGTTCGGATCACGGATCGCAGCCTTTAGCAAGCCTTTCGCGTCTGCCGCATCATAGGGCGCAACGACCTTAAGCCCGGGGACATGAGCATACCAACTGGAATAGTCTTGAGAATGCTGCGCGCCAACGCGGGACGCCGCGCCGTTCGGACCCCGAAACACAATCGGGCAACGCATTTGACCACCGGACATATAAAGCGTCTTAGCGGCAGAATTTATAATATGATCAATGGCTTGCATGGCAAAGTTAAATGTCATGAACTCGACGATCGGCTTAAGTCCACCCATGGCAGCACCGACGCCAATACCGGCAAAACCGTGCTCTGTAATCGGCGTATCGACGACGCGCTTCGAGCCGAATTCCTCGAGCAATCCGCGCGTAACCTTATAAGCGCCCTGATATTCAGCGACCTCTTCGCCCATGACAAATACATGGGGATCCCGGCGCATTTCTTCGGCCATGGCATCGCGCAGCGCATCGCGTACGGTCAGCTCAACCATTTTGATATTTGACGGAATTGCCGCCTCAGCAGGCGCCGCCTTTTTGGGCGCTTTCATTGGCGCGGCAGCAGGCGCGGGCGCCGGCTCGGAATTCACAGGCGCGGCTTTAGCGGGAGCCGGAGCCAACAAAGAGCTCGCGTCTTCGCCGTCTTCCAAAAGCTGCAGGATGACCGCGCCGACTTTGACATTTTCAGTCCCCTCGGCGATCAGAATTTTCCCGACGACACCTTCGTCAATTGACTCCACTTCCATGGTCGCTTTGTCGGTTTCAATCTCAGCCAGGACATCGCCGGAGGCAACGCTGTCGCCCTCTTTGACCATCCACTTAGACAATGTGCCTTCCTCCATGGTCGGAGACAGGGCCGGCATTTGAATATCAATCGGCATTGGTTAGGCCTCCAACAACACGTCTGTGTAAAGCTCGCTCGGATCAGGCTCAGGCGATTCCAGAGCGAAGTCCGCCGCGTCTGAAACAATAGCTTTGATTTCTTTGTCGATAGCTTTGAGGCTGTCATTATCCGCCCAGCCCGCATCTAATAATCGGGATTTAACGGCGTCGATAGGATCGCGCTCTCCCCGGACCTCTTTGACTTCGTCGCGCGTCCGGTATTTGGCAGGGTCAGACATGGAGTGGCCGCGATAACGATAGGTCTTCATTTCCAGTATCATAGGCCCCTTGCCGCTGCGGGCATGGGCAATGGCTTTTCGGCCTGCTTCCCGAACCGCCAAGACATTCATGCCGTCCACCTGAACCCCTTCAATGCCGAAACTTATACCGCGCTTATAAAGTTCGGTCTCGGCGGATGAGCGTTCAACCGAGGTTCCCATGGCATATTGATTGTTTTCGATAATAAATATGACCGGCAAATCCCAAAGCTCTGCCATATTAAAAGTTTCGTAGACTTGTCCCTGATTGGCAGCACCATCGCCAAAAAAGGCCAAGCTGACGGCGCCGTTTTCCAAATATTTATTGGCAAAACCCAGTCCTGCGCCAATCGGGACCTGGGCGCCGACAATGCCGTGACCGCCGTAAAAGTTCTTTTCCACGGAAAACATATGCATTGAGCCGCCTTTTCCGCGCGAATAGCCGCCGATACGGCCGGTCAGTTCGGCCATGACACCGCGGGATTCCATGCCGCAAGCCAGCATATGGCCGTGATCCCGATATGATGTGATCATTTGATCGCCGTCTTTCATGGCGTGCCGCATACCGACAACCACGGCTTCCTGCCCGATATAGAGGTGGCAAAATCCGGCAATTTGGCCCATTCCGTAGAGCTGGCCTGCTTTTTCTTCGAATCTTCTGATAAGAAGCATATCCCGATAGAACGCGGTTAACTCGTCCTTATTGGTCTTAAAATCAGGATTTTTCTTTGTTTTTGTGGACTTTTTGGCCATTTTTCCCCGCATTATTTCGCATACGAATTATATAATTCATCAGAAATGAACGATGTGAGGACTGACTAATGGAAAAGGGACTTAAGGGTCAAGCCAAATCGTCAATTCATTCGCACCCGAAACATATACATATTGACGAGCTTTTATGTCCAATAAGTCTTTGTTGAGGCTTTCGGCGCGCAAGGCTTCGATTTGAAACTCCAAATCGGCTTTTTCCGCACGAACTTGCTCGAGTTCAGTGCCGAGCCGCGTAATGTCAGATTTATAGTCGACCCAGCTCATCAGGCCCTGAGACCCAGACAAGGCATGAAAGGCCAAATAAATATAGAAGGCGCAAATTGCCGGGACGGGCCAGGAACGTCGGAACCTAAGCAATTTCTTCATGCCCGTTCTTTGCCGTTATTATAGTTAGCGGAAGGTTAAAATATTTTAGATTGGGGAATTTGCCCAAAGAAAAGAAAGAAAATGGGCGAAACCGGCAGAACAGCCGGCTTGAGAATGGAAACCGAATACGATTTCGGCATACGGATATCCCTAACGGATCTCCGTCAAAACTATGTCATCTGTGATCAAAACGCCGTTGATCTCTAAATGACTTCGGACAAGGCTGAGCTGATCTTCGCAGTCCTCCCGGGCCAAAACCAAGCGCACCATATAGGACGCCAAATCAGCATCGGTTCCGTCAGCCGCCGGGATCTTCGGCGCCGCCCGGCAAAGAAACATCTGTTTCGTCATTGTGAGTTTGGGTTTGGGCGGCGGCGCGCTTACGCAGCCGCTCAAGAGCGCTGCTGACAGGCAAAGACTGCAGACAATGAGAACTGTCGGGGACAGAACGAATATGGGCTTCGGCAATATCTTGCTCCTTTTGCGATTGGGATTGACGATTAAATTGTCGGGATTGGGCAGCAATGAGACTGTCTTTCTCCAGAAGAAGCGCGCGGCTTTCTTGTGCGGCTGCCTCGGTCTTTTCAAGACGGGTTTTGACGTGGCCGATTTGCCAATATTGAAGGGCAGCAATACACAGCAGCGCCAAAATGACATAAGATGCCCCGCCGCCAAAAAAACGGCGCAGCGCAGCTAAAAGCTCCCGCAATAAATGTTTTATCATCGATCATTATCCAGAAATAAAATTGTGGCGCGGCCGGCGGCAATCGGGCCTATGACCCGTCTGTAAAACCGCTGATAAGTGGCTTTGGACTGCCAGACGGCCCAGCTTCTGTAATCCACGCGGCCGAGCAATAAGCACCCGGCCGTATCGCGATCAAAATTTCCCACATGGATCAGCACATATTGAAAGTCGGGCACACTGCAAATTTCGACCATTCCCCGGTGCAGATCAGGAAACAAAACTGAATATCGATTGTGAAATCCGCCCTCGTCCCGAATGCCCAAATTATAACAGCCGGCCGGAATACGGGTTTCGCCGGGCACTTTGCGGGCGCGGTATTCATCCTCCAATCCGTGACAGAAGAATTTGCCGTCAATATAGACACGCGAAATTGTCACGTCGTGATTGCTCACGGCGCGGTCCACCAAAATATCCATATGAATTTATCTTTCGTTAGGCCCGGATTTGCTCTTGGGCCGCAGTAACAGCCAAAGCTCTTTGAAAGTGCCTTCGGGCTGCTGTTTGAACCGATCGGACAATTTGAAAATTCCGCCCACCAGGTTCATGCCGCAAACGCCCAGAAAAAACGCCAACGCATTTTCCATGGGCCCGGCCACGGACAAATATTCGGCCAAAGCCGGTGTCACATAGCCGGCGCAAAAGGCACCGCCTATGACCGCCGTAAACCCGGCTTTTGGAGTCAAATTGGTGATAAAGGCGAGCGAAGCTACGCCCCCGATGAGCCCGGCCACAACCGTGCCGATTTTGAGCCCTAAAAGGCTCGGAATTTCTGATTGCATGTAAACCTACACTGAGTGGTAGAGATAAATAATCGTGCCTGACGTAATCAGAGCCAATCCGATCAAATGATGTTTGGTGATGGATTCTTTAATATAGAACTTGGCGCCAAGCGTGGTCAAAATCGGGACCATAGCCGCGCATAAATATACCTGCGCTATGGTCAGGGTCTTCAGCGCAAAATAGCTGGCCACCGGAATGGATATGAAGGCCAAAGCCGTGAGGACCAGAAAGCTTTTACGTCCGGTATTAGCATAACGTTTGTAGAGAACATGACCCAGCGCGGTTAAAACCACCGCCAGACCGGCAAAGACCCAAGGCCAAGCCAGGTTCAAACCGAGCATTCCATAATAATATGCGTATAAGGAATACGGGTCATATCCGAGCGAATATGGGACTTAACATTCTCCGCACCGAAAACCTGTTCGGCCAGCTTGATATAGCCCCGGGCGTCACGGACATTTTGCCCGCGGTCTTTGGACAGAAAATATTTTGC
>CALJNJ010000113.1 GCA_937981945.1 uncultured Caulobacterales bacterium
AAATCCTGCAAAGTACGGGCGCTCACATGGCGCAATTGTCAAATGGGCTGAATGTGGAATCGATTGATACAATGTTCGGTAATCCCCTACCCGCCAATTCCGCCCCGCCCAAAAATTTGATTGTGCGGATCGGAATGATGATGCAGCCCAAAAGCAAGGAGCCCGACCGGGAGTTCTCGCAACTTTATTCTCTGGATCCGGCGCAACAAATCCGCGCCGCGGTCGACATGCCGCTGTGCTATTTAGGCGGCGCACAATCTATGGATAACATCAATACAATTATGGATAACGGCTTCGACGCTTTGGCAATGGGCCGCGCTTTAATTTTTGATCCGAATTTGATCAATGATCTGCAAAGCGGCGTACAAACCGAGACGGCCTGCACGGCTTGTAATCAATGTGTTATGCTAATGTATACGCCGGGCGGAACCGCATGTGTTGACCCTAACGGTACGCGCGGACATGCAAGCGATCTCAATATCGTGCGGGCATCTGCCTGATGGCAAGAACGGCCGAATATAATCTTGGGCCTTTTACATTTCCACGTGGCTGGTTCTTGATAGCTAAAGCCGAAGACGCGACCGACAAGCCAATCGCACTGCGGTATTTCGGACGGGATTTGATAATGTATCGGGGCAGCAGCGGCCGGATTGCGGTCATGGATGCCTATTGTCCGCACATGAAAACTCACTTGGCTAAGAACACAACAAGCTATGTGGTCACAGACGGCAAACAAATTGACGGCGATGATATCCGGTGTCCCTATCACGGATGGAAATTCGGCCCCGACGGCGTTTGCAATGAGATTCCCTATTCTCCTGCCTCCATTCCCAAAGCCGCCAGGATCAGATCTTATCCGGCGCGCGAATGGTGCGGCTTCATTGTTATGTGGTATGACGAAGAAGACAATGAACCACAGTTTGAGCCCCCGCTCCTAGAACAATGGAGTGATCCCAAATGGGTTCATTGGAAGATAGATGATCTGGGTGAAATTGCCTGCCATCCGCAAGAAGTGGTCGATAATATCGCAGACAAAGCTCATCTGGGACCAATTCACGGCTCAACCGATATCGGGCATTTCGAAAACGTTTTTGACGGCCATGTAATGCGTCAATCAACAATTACCGGAAATGTGAAAATGCCGGGTATGCGCTTCACCAATGAAACATTCTATACGGGTCCCGGTATATTACTGAGCCGTATGGGCGGAATGATGGATTCGTTTATGTTGGTTGCCCATACACCCATAGAAGACGGAACGGTTAAGGTTTGGCACGGATTAACCGCTGAGGCCGCCAATGATCCCCCGACGGAACAGGATCTGCAAATCGTGGAAATGTTCCAAATCTATTCAAGAGATGCATTGGTTCAGGACTTTGAAGTCTGGGCAAACAAAGAGCCCTGTTTTGAAATCATGCAAGTTATTGGTGACGGTCCTTTTGGAAAAACCAGAACTTGGTACAAACAGTTTTATAACCCCCTGTCAGAGGCAGGCAATTACAATGTTGACGGCAAGATTATTACCAAAGGTACGCTCAGAGATGCGTGGCCTGAAAAGGTAACGGACGCGGCAGAATGAGTTTGTCACCTTTGGATGTCGCGACACCTGCTTACAGGCAGGACGAAGAGTTCTCCATTTTTGCTGACAGCGTGGGAAAATTTTTGGATCGCCACATGCCGCCGGAACGGGTCGATGAGTTTCGTCGACAAAAATGTGTTCCCCGACATATTTGGGAACTGGCCGGTCAAAACGGGCTTTTGGGGTTATCGATACCGGAGGAATATGGCGGTCATGGCGGCGACTATCGACATGAAGCGATATTACAGGAGGAAATCGGTCGCCGCGGAATAGAGGGATGGGACATCGCTCTGCACAACGGGATCGTTGCGCCCTATTTGGTTGATTACGGAAGTGAAGAACAAAAAAAGCGCATACTTCCGAAAATGGTCAGCGGGGAATATATCTCAGCAATTTGTATGACCGAACCGGGCGCAGGCTCGGACGTTCAATCCATACGGACATCGGCTATTCGAAATGGAGAGCATTATGTGCTCAACGGGTCAAAAATCTTCATCACAAACGGCCAAACCGCTAATCTCTTATTGGTCGCCGCCAAGACCGACCCCAATGAGCGGGCGCGAGGCATTTCAATGGTCCTTGTCGAAACTGATCATGTTGAAGGTTTCAGACGCGGGCAGAATTTGGATAAAGCCGGGCGCGATCTGGCTGATACTTCGGAGCTTTTTTTCGACAACGTGAAAATTCCGGCGGAGAATTTGCTGGGTGAAAACGAAGGCCGTGGTTTTGGGCAAATGATGGAGAGCCTGCCACAAGAACGGCTCAATATCGCCGTTCAGGAATGTGCAGCCATTGAATTCGCGCTTAGAATTACGATTGAATATGTCAAAGAGCGCAAAGCCTTCGGCAAAAGAATTTTGGATTTTCAGAACACGGAATTTCGACTGGCTGAGATGAAAACAGACGCCACCGTCGCCAAAATTTTTGTTGATCATTGTATTGAAGAGCACATTCACGGTCGCCTCGACAGCACGAAAGCGTCCATGGCGAAGTATTGGTTGTCGGAGCTTAACGGAAAAATTGTCGACCAATGCCTTCAGTTTTTTGGTGGATACGGATTCATGAATGAATACCCGATCACAAGAGCTTGGCGGGATGCGAGAGTCACCCGTATTTACGCCGGTACAACCGAGGTCATGAAGCTCCTGATTGCCCGTTCAATTTAGCGGCGGCGGAATAAGGAATGAGACTATGAAAAAGTTTTTTCAAAGAGCAATAATCGGGTTTGTAATTTTGATTGTTGTACTTCTTCTGGTGTACAAAATCCTGTCAGGAATTACCAAACATTCCATTGATAAGACTGTCTCGATTACCCCGCCGTCATCAGCAAAAAGCAATCCTGAATATTACGCATTCGGATATGATCCGGTTCCCGTAAAAACGGAAGCTCGCGCGCCTTGCTCCGATCAATATCCGACGAAACGGGCCATGTGGGGGGATTTACACATCCATACCGCCTTGTCCGCAGATGCCTATCCGGACGGCACACGAACTTATCCAAAAGATGTCTATATTTTTGCCAAAGGCGGTGAAATAGAAATCCCAACACCTGAAGGCCAAGACCAGCGAACCTTACAGCTCGATCGTCCGCTCGATTTTGCAGCTGTGACGGACCACGCAGAGACTTTCGGAGAAGGTTATATCTGCCGCACCGAAGGCGCTTATCCCGGATATGACAGTAAATCGTGTCAGAAATTTCGCGCCGGCGGCGAAAGCGGCGTAGCCGAGTTAATGCGCATGAATTCGATGGTAGTGCCGGCCCGCAAGGAACCGGTTTGCGGTCCGGGCAACAAAGACTGCAAAGAAGCCGAGGCCATGGTTTGGCGCCGCACAATCGAAGCCGCAGAAGAAGCCTATGATAAGACGGCAGATTGTAAGTTCACCAGTTTTGTCGGTTATGAATATACCCGCGCGCCCAATGCTCAGCATATGCACCGCAATACAATTTTCAGAAATGCCGATGTTCCGGCGCGGCCCCTCCATCATGTGTCTCATCCCCTTACCCATGAACTATTGGACGGGTTTGAAAAAGAATGTCGTCTGGGTCTGGAGAATTGCGACGTCATTTCAATTCCGCATAATTCAAATATTTCAGGCGGAAACGCATTTAACGCTGACGATATCGCGGGCTTCTCACTTGAAACTCAAATGGCCTATCGACAATATCGCAACGCCTATGATCGCCTGGCTGAAATCATACAGCACAAAGGTGCTTCGGAATGTATCAACGGCGCCGCAGATATTTTGGGCGATATCGATGAATTATGTGACGTTGAAGCCCTACGGCAATTTGGACAGTCGGCCAAGGCCGCCAATACGACGACGATCCTACCGGCCATATTTACATCAGACAGCCCGGAATGCACGGATGAACACCTGGACCCGAAAGATAATATCTATAAGGGCTTTTGCTTGTCGTCCCGAGACTATGCCAGAGGCGCATTACTGGAGGGTATGTCCATCGAAAATACCGGGAATGCCAATCCGTTTGAGTTTGGATTTATTGGCAGTACGGATACCCATATTTCCGTGTCAGGCCATGTAGAAGAAGAGGATTGGCAGGGTCATATCGCCTATGAAGCAGATCTGGATGGCCGGCTCGGCAACGCAAGTTTGGGGCGACATAACCGGCTTGTCAGCAATCCCGGAGGTCTGGCCGGAATTTACGCCCGTGAAAATTCCCGAGACGCTATTTTTCACAGTATGAAACGCAGAGAAGCTTTCGCCACATCCGGTCCGCGCATAGAGCCGCGGTTTTTTGCAGGTCATTATGAAGACGATATTTGCGGGCAGGAAAATTGGCTGAATTTAGCTTATAAAAATGGAACTCCAATGGGATCAAAAATTGCGCCGCCTACTGCGCCTTTTAAGCTCTTGCTCCAAGGCACGGCAGATCCGCTGTCATTGCCGCTGGAAAAGCTGCAATTGGTAAAAGGTTGGCTCGGCCCAGAAGGTCACAAGCATACCAAAGTTACGGATGTGGTCAGCGGCCAAGGAAATGCCATGTGCGGTATTTATGAAGACAGTGATTTTGATGCCGCCTTGCCAACCTATTATTATCTCAGAGCCGTGGAGCCGGAGCGGCCCAGGTGGAGCGCCGCTCAATGTGCGGCATTATCGAAAACGGACCGTCCTGATGGCTGCGATAACGACATGCCCGAAACTATACGGGAAATGGCTTGGAGCTCTCCTATTTGGATAACACCGGGTCTTATGCAGGACCTCCCGGCCGAGACTGAAGGTCACGGCCACTAAACTGTTTTCATATTGAAAATTGAATTTTCAGGAAATAAAAACGCTCTAAAAAGAGTGAGACTCAATTGAAATATGATAATCCGCATATGAGCGAGCATTCGCCCCGTATGGGTAACGCCTTTTCCCGGGGTTTGGGGTCTCTTGGCCTTAAACTCACAGGCTGGGAACTGGTCGGAAAAATGCCCGATGTGCCGAAATTCGTTATTATCGGCGTCCCACATACGTCCAATTGGGATGCTATCTCCGCATCGCTGGCTATGCTCGCCAGCGGGTTTAAGTATACCTTCTTGATCAAAAAAGAGTGGTTTTTCTGGCCGGCGGGCCCGCTTTTCCGTGCTCTCGGCGGTTATCCCGTAGATCGCAGCAAAGGCAAAAATGTTGTCGATCAATTGGTCAAACTCTTCGAAGAAGAAGACAAAGTCTGTGTGGGCTTCCCGCCGGAAGGTACGCGTTCCAAAGTAGAAAAATATAAATCC
>CALJNJ010000114.1 GCA_937981945.1 uncultured Caulobacterales bacterium
GGTGTTTTGGTCGCGCTTGAATCTGATGCTGATGCGGCTAAATTGAATGAGCTTGGTAAAAAGATCGCTATGCATATCGCGGCGACTAATCCTTTGGCTTTGAATGTTGATGACCTGGATCCGGCTGTCGTCGCCAAGGAAAAAGAAATGTTGGCTGCAGAAGCGCGCGAGTCAGGCAAGCCCGAGAACATTATCGAAAAAATGGTTGAAGGCCGTATGACGAAGTTTTTTAAGGAATCTGTTCTTTCCACACAGATTTTTGTCATGGACGGCGAACGTTCGATCGAACAAGTTGTTGCCGATGAAGCGAAAGCTCTGGGAACAGAGATTACACTCACCGGTTACTCCCGTATGGAATTGGGCGCCGGTATCGAGAAAAAAGAAGAAGACTTCGCAGCTGAAGTTGCTGCTGCCGTCGCCGGCTCTTAGTCGAGCCTTATGAATTAAGAAGCCCCGTCGCCATTGAACCGGCGAGCGGGGCTTTGTAATGTATGGCAGGGTGAGTCGCGTATATAAGGGGAATCAGATGGGCGATTATAAATATAAGCGTGTCCTTTTGAAGGTATCAGGCGAAGCCCTTATGGGAGATCAGGGTTACGGGATCGATGTCGCCGTTACTTCGCGAATTGCCAAAGAACTCGCAGCCGTTCACAAAAATAATATTGAATTATGCTTGGTCGTCGGCGGCGGGAATATTTTTCGCGGCTTGTCAGCGTCCAAAGCCGGTATCGAACGGGCCACAGCCGATTATATGGGTATGCTGGCAACGGTGATGAACGCCCTTGCGCTGCAAAGTGCCCTTGAAAATCACGGTGTCGATACGCGCGTTATGTCAGCCATCACCATGACGAATGTCTGTGAGCCATATATTCGCCGGCGTGCAGACCGTCATTTAGAAAAGGGCAGAGTTGTCATTTTTGCGGCCGGAACCGGTAACCCTTATTTCACGACGGATACTGCAGCTGCACTCAGGGCCGCTGAGATGCAGTGCAATGCATTGCTCAAGGGAACCCAGGTCAACGGCGTCTATGATTCAGATCCGAAATCCAATCCGGATGCCACACGTTATGACAAATTGAGTTATCAAAAAGTCCTTGCCGATGATCTTCGCGTGATGGATGCATCTGCCGTGACCTTGATGCGGGACAACTCAGTCCCCATAATTGTATTCTCAATCCATGATCAGGGCGGATTTGATGCGGTCTTGCGCGGAAAAGGCGACTGTACCATTATTGGGTCTTAATCACGCCGCATTTTAGTGTTGTGGCCAATTAATCGGAGGTCTTATGACCGATACATTTGATATAAAAGAATTTCGTCGCCGGATGGACGGCGCGGTGACGTCGCTTAAGTCTGAATTTGCGGGCCTGCGAACGGGACGCGCTAATCCGGCATTGCTGGACGGCATTATGGTTTCGGCTTACGGGTCGGAAATGCCGCTCAATCAGGTCGGCGGTATCAGCGTACCAGAGCCGCGAATGCTGACGGTAAGTGTTTGGGATAAAACCCAAGTTGCCGCCGTAGAGCGGGCGCTGCGCGAATCCCGTCTCGGACTTAATCCGGTTGTCGACGGAATGACCATGCGCATTCCCCTGCCGCCGCTCACCGAAGAAAGACGTAAGGAATTGGTGAAAATTGCCAGCGGTTATTCCGAACAGGCCAAAGTTGCAGTCCGCAATGTACGGCGAGACGCAATGGACACGTTAAAACGTATGGAAAAAGACGGCGCGATGAGTGAAGACGAGCAAAAGGCGCACGCCGGTGATGTACAAAAAGAAACGGATAGTGTGATCGAAAATATCGACAAAGCCTTTGAAGAAAAGTCCGTCGAAATTATGCAGGTCTAGCGTTTGACATCTGCTTCCAAATATTTACCCGGATTGCCGAAACATATCGGTATCATCATGGACGGGAACGGACGCTGGGCAAAAGCGCGTCATCGTCCGCGGGTCTTTGGACATCAAGCCGGCGTTAAAACCGTCAGAAGAATTGTAGAAGATGCGGCGGATATAGGGATCCGCTACCTGACTTTGTACAGCTTCTCGACAGAGAATTGGAACCGGCCGAAAGCCGAAGTGTCCGCATTATTTGGTTTGCTCAAACAATATGTTGAATCGGATCTGGAGCGGCTTCACGAAAATGATGTTCGTATACGTATATTAGGGTCGCGAAACGGCCTTCCGGATGAGATTTTGAAAATCGTATCGCAAGTAGAAGAGAAGACGAAAGACAATAAATCGTTCGGATTGAATATTGCTTTTAATTATGGCGGCCGGGATGAAATAATCCGCGCGGTACAAGAAGCCGCCAAAAAGGGCATGGATCTGAAACAATTTTCCGAGAGCGATCTTGAACATTTTATGGATACGGCGGGAATACCTGACCCGGAGCTGATCATTCGAACCAGCGGCGAACATCGCATTAGTAATTTTTTATTGTGGCAATCCGCCTATGCGGAATATTACTTTACGGATGTTCTTTGGCCGGACTTTTCCAAAGAGGACTTACTGAACGCCATCGCCGCGTTCGGACAAAGAGACCGCCGATATGGCGGTATCAATGAAGCTGAAGTTGCCTGATCATGAACGAAGAGGTCAAAAAACCAATTTGGAAAAATTTGGGCGCAAGATTGGTTTCAGCTTTAATCTTCGCGGCAATCTGTTTTGTACCGTTTTGGTTTGGCGGTCTGCCTTGGGCTTTATTGGTATTTGTTTTAGGAATTTTATTGATCCGCGAGTGGGTCGGTATGACCGACGGGACAGCAACTCCCTATGCCTTCGTTATTCCGGCACT
>CALJNJ010000115.1 GCA_937981945.1 uncultured Caulobacterales bacterium
CCCTCTGACAAATGGGTCCCCGGGCGTATGCGCGCAAAAGGGCCAATATTGACATGCTCGCCAATGACGCAGCCTTCCAAATGAGAAAACGGATGAACAATGGAATGTGACCCGATCTTCACCCCGGGGCCAAAGACAACATTGGCGCCAATTTCCGCGTCATTATCGATCTGCGTGTCATAGGCAAAGATAATGGTTTCAGGGTCTCTGAGCGTAACGCCATTGGCCATAACTTCCGCGCGTTTGGCCTTTTGAAAAGCCTGTTCCGCCAAAGCCAAATCCTGTCTGGAATTGACCCCTAAGACTTCGGCTTCATCGCCAATGACGGCGACTGCTTTTCGCCCGTCGCCGCGCAAAATCGCGATAATATCCGTCAAGTAATATTCGCCCTTAATATTGTCATTGGTCACACGTTCCAAGGCCGAAAACATATCCGCTCTGCCGGCCGAAATAACGCCGCTATTGCAAAGTGTGATGGCCAGTTCTTCGGGACTTGCCTCTTTGGCCTCAACAATAGCCGTCAACTCATCGCCTTGGGTAATCAGGCGCCCGTAAGCGCCGGGATCATCGGCCTCAAAACCCAAAACGGCCACATCCGCACTTTCCAGCGCATCAAAAACCCGGTGCGCCGTTTCGGACCGGATGAGCGGCGTGTCGGCGTATAAAATAGTGACCGTCCCCTTAAACCCCTCAAGATTGTCTTTAGCCGCCAAAACAGCGTGGCCCGTGCCCAATTGCGGCTCTTGGACGGCGATTTCCATGCCCAGGCTCTCAGCCGCCTCGCGCACATCTTTATTAGCCTCACCAACAACGCAGACGATTTTGCTGACACCGGCTTCATCCGCCAGAGCTTTGACCCATGCCAGCATTGGACGACCGCCCACATCATGCAGAACTTTGGATCTGCTCGATTTCATGCGAGTGCTTTTTCCGGCTGCTAAAATAACAGCGGCACGGGCTTTTTTCATGGCGTTTCCCTTGCGGCGACGAATCTGTGATGTAGAGAGCTTCTAACCCAAGACTCAAATAAACGCATCAACGGAATGAAATTATGATTGGTCTGAACCCGCTGTCTTTGTGCTTTGATTTAGACGGGACAATTGTCGATACGGCGCCGGATTTGGTTCGGGTTCTTAATCTGGTTATCGCCGAAGACGGGCTGGCGGAAACCGATTACAATGCTGCGAGAAACCAGGTCGGGTTCGGGGCAAAAAAATTGATCAGAGATGCCTGCGCGCGAGCCGATCACACAATCTCCGACGCACGGCTCGATGAGCTGTTCGATTTGTTTTTGGAATTATATGAAGCTGACATTGCGCAGCGGTCAAAACCGTTTGCGGGTGTCACAGCAACCCTTCGTCAATTGAAGAGCCAAGGGCACAGATTGACCGTTTGCACGAACAAACCGGGCTTTCTGGCGCGAAAGCTATTGTCGGAACTGCAAATGACATCCTTATTTGACCGCATCATTGGGTCAAGAGACGGCGTCCCGACCAAACCGCAACCGGAACACATTTTCGCCGCCGCCGGACATCGGCGCAGACGCGAAATCGTAATGGTCGGAGATTCAGCTGCTGATATTTTGGCCGCCCGCGCTGCGGGCGTGCCGTCCGTTCTCATGCGATATGGTTATGCGGGTACACCGGCGAGTCGGCTGCGTGCAGATATCGTTCTGCGCCGATTTTGCGAGTTGCCCGAGGCGCTGTTCAGCCTGAAGCGGCCTAGCGAACCTTACCTCTAAAGAGTTCTACGCAAAGTTTTCCGTTGAATTGGTCGGCACTCCGTTGATCATGTTCGAGCGAACATCCGTGCGCGCCGAGCGCATTGACGGGAGAAAGCCGGCCTGGATCAAATTAATTTTGACATCCTTGCCGCGTTCCGCCCAATAAGCTTCGATTTGAGCCTTAAGACGCTCCGCGCCTTCACGAGTACAATAATCGCCTTTCATGTTTTCCTCACTGTTGTGCCGTCTCCGTCCCTGGAGACCGGCAGATTAGGTTCCACCCACACCTGTAAAATGAGGGGCATTCTCGCGGATTTCAAGGGAAATCATTAGTTTTACGAATAAAATTTTTGTAATGTTCGTTTTACGAGAACTTTCAGTTATTGTTCATGTTGAATATTCTAAGAGTTCTAGACTGCAAACAGTGTATTTTGCCGTTTTTCCCCGATTTTTCTTGTTTTTGAGCGCTTTATTATATAAGTTTAACTTATATTTTTGGTGTTTAAATGGAAAATTTGCAATCCCGAATCAAGCAAACGCGCTTGGACAAAGGCCTCTCACAGGCTGAATTGGCAGATATGACGGGTGTCAGCCAGCCGACGGTCGCCAACTGGGAGACCGGAAGCCATATTCCCAGACCTGCTGTCCTTGAAAGAATCGGATCTGTTCTGGACGTTTCCGCGGCCTGGCTTTTATCGGGCGGCTATGCCGACAGGTTTTCTCCGGCGCAAGTTTACTTGAAATCCCCTCTTAAGCACCTTCCCGTTTACAACGCCGTCAGTCCGGAGCGCGATCCGAGAAACTTCCCGGTGGCGGAATATGTGCCCTTTGTCATATTGGCGGATACGGCCTTTGGAATTAAAACTGACAGCGACGACGCCTTACGGACACAGATAGAGATTTTTGACGGCGAAGAGACAGGCGATCAAAAATACGGACGGCTGATCGCTGAAATCACTCTCTATAATTGAGGGCTACTTACTAATCGCCGTCAGGAAGGATCGCTCATCGCTTCCATATTTTTATCATTTTGACGGATGGCAGCCTCCAGACGGGCTTCGGCATCTTCCAAATTTTTCTTGGGATCTTGATAAAACGCGGTCTTCTTCATGGCCGCCATGAGGGCCTTATTCAAAAAGCGGCCGCGAAAGCCCATGGGCCTGTCAAAATCAAACAATAAAATGACCCGTTCTTCATCAGTGTCGTTCCAGACTTCGTGCTCATAAGTATCGTCGAAAACAAATATCTCGCCGGGTCGCCAAGGAGTAATTGTATCGTCCACACGGATACGGCACTTTTCATAATCCTTGGGAATGATCAGACCCAAATGAGATCTCAGAATACCCTTGGTCACGCCTGTATGGGCCGGAATATGATAACCGGGCGCCAGGATTGAGAACATGGCCGTTTGAAGATTTGGAACTTTTTCCAATATCTCCGCTGTCTTTGGTGTCAAAACCGTGTTCTTTTCCAGCCTTTGGCCGAACCCGAACAAAACGAAGGTTTTCCAATTATTGCCTTTTGCCAAACGATATTGATCAGGTGAAATTTCCTGAAACCCCGGAATTTGCTCGCGAAACTTCAAAACTTCCCGGGCTTCAGCCTCAATCTCTTTCCAATTGTCGACAAAGGCGTCCAGGAAATCAAAATGGCTGTTGTCAATTTTGGGCGTATCCGGAACTTTGGAACTGCTTGACTGAATATTGGCAACCGCGCGCATAATGCGCTTTCCGTTCTTCTTGATAAAAGCCCGGCGCGGGTTCTTTAAATGTTTTGGTTTTTCGGCGATATCATTCATGGCGCAAAGCCCGGCTTTCAGCTAATTTTTTGCTCGGCCTCTATCATATAATCCCGCGATAATGGCAAGGCATTTACGGTCTTAGCCAATTGAATTTGAAAATTCATATGCTTCCCGTGCCGAAAGGAAAACTCACTGACAATGAGATAAAACTCCCACATCCGGCAAAAACGTTCATCAAACATCTCTGCCACTTCTGCCCGGTTCGCCTGAAAACGTTTTTCCCATTCTTTTAGGGTCTCGGCATAGTGCAGGCGCCAAATTTCACAATCGGTCACCCACAGACCCGCTTTTTCAATCTCCGCATAGGTTTCGGAAAGCGCCGGTGAATAACCGCCCGGGAAAATATATTTTCTGATCCAAGCCCCCGTTGTGCCCGGACCGCCTTTGCGGCCGATGGAATGGACCAGCGCGCAGCCGTCATCGGTCAGCATGTCGCGAATTTTTGAAAAATATTCCTGATAATGCGCAATCCCCACATGTTCAAACATGCCCACGGAAACAATAGCGTCAAATGTCTCGTCGATATGACGGTAATCCTGAATGCGAATGTCCACTTTGCCGTCAAGACCCGCTTCGGTCACGCGCTTGCGCGCCATGGCGTGCTGTTCATCGGACAAGGTTACGCCGACAACTTCGCAGTCAAAATTTCGCGCGATGAAAATAGCCATTCCGCCCCAGCCGCATCCAATGTCCAAGACCTTCATGCCGGGCTTTAAATTGAGCTTGGCCGCGATATGCGCCTTCTTGGCGCGCTGCGCTTCTTCCAAGGTCATGCCCTCCCGGGGCCAGTAACCGCAGGAATATTGCAGATCTTCGTCCAAAAACAGACGGTAAAAATCATTGCTCAGATCGTAATGGTGTTGAACGTTTTTTCGCGACGCATTGGTTTCATTTTTCTGGTGATAGCGCCTGATTTTCTTCAGCCATTTTTTCAGCGCCTTTTGCATGGGAAGGCGGCGCAGCGTCACTCTGTTATGGGCAAATATACCCAGCAGATCTCTGACCGTGCTGCCGTCTTCCATCGTCAGCGTGCCGTCCATATAGGCCTCGCCCGCCTTAAGCTCAGGATTAAGCGCCAATGACGTTTCGAGTTTCTTGTTATGAAGTTTGAGCGTGGCATTTGGTGTGCCCTCACCGCCCGGTCCGAAAACATGGGTTTTTCCCGAACTGTCAATAACCGTCATTTGCCCGATTTGGACAAAGTTTGACAGCATTGTGCTCAGCAATTTCATTTGGCATTTATCCTATAGAACAGAAAATCGGGCGCGCGCGGCTTCGCTGTTGCCGAAAAGCCGGCGGCAAATTTCATAATCTTCGGGCGTGTCCAGTTCGGACCAGGTATTGCCCTGAATATTTATGGTCTCGATGGGAATACCATTTTGAGCCATGCCGTGAATGGCGCTCAGGAACCAACTTTTTGTTCCCTTATTATTTGTCATGAGGGATTTGATTTCATTTTTGAAGATCTTCCGCCCCTCACCCATAAAACGCAGCATGCCGATGGACTCGCCATTGGTTTCCTGCGGCGTCAGAGTTTTCCCGATGGCCGTCAAACGGGCCCCATCGAGCGTAACTTTCATATCGTCACCGTCGTAATGTTCTTTTTTATCAATAGTCACCGCGATGGGCGCACTTGGCGATGTCAGAACAATATCGAGCAGTTTTGGAGAGAAAAGCGTATCGCCATTGATCAGCAAGAAGTCATTTTTCATGGCTTTTCTCGCCATCCAGCAACTCGCAAGATTATCAGCCACTTGATAAAACGGATTGAAAAGCTTTTTGACTTTCGGACCGGCAGGACGGTTATCAATTTCGGCAGCGACCATATCGGCGTTAAAGCCCGTCACCACGGTGACCTTTTCCACACCGGCGCGCTGCAGCGTATCCAATTGCAGACCAAGCACGGTTGTTAACCCAATCGGCAGCAGGCATTTGGGCAAATCTTCGGTCAATGGCAAAAGTCGGGACCCACGTCCCGCGCTTAAAATAATGGCTTCCATAGCTATTTCCGGTTCTATTTATCCCAGTCCACAATCGTAAACCCCAAGGTATCAGCCTCCCCGGCAAGACGTCTGTCCGGGTTTACGGCCACACCTTTGTCGCAAAAAATTAAAATTTCAAGGTCGGAATAACTGTCTGAATACATTGTGATAATTGTGTGATTTTGTTTCAAAGTGGGATTTTGGTCGAAAAATGCTTTTAACCGGACGACTTTTTCGCCCCCGTAACAGTTAGGGCCCGCAAAATAAGGCGCCAGTCTATCCTCTCCGTCCCAAGCCATATCGGTAGCAATGACGTGGGGAATTTCCAATTTTCTTGCGATCGCCTCGGCAACAATATTGACGGCCGCACTGACCATCATGAGGACATCACCTGCTTGGCGATGATCTTCCAGCACTCTTAAAGCCCCCGGACGCAATCCGTCAGGGACCTCGCTGTCAGCAAATTGCTCCGCCATTTTCAGCATTTCCGCCCGGGTCTTTCCGACCATACACCACCGCATCATGGCCATTTTCACGCGGACACGCGGCAATCGTCCCCGTTTATAAGCCAGCTGCGTCAGCCCGGCAGATACCAATAGAGGCAGCCATAAATGGGGGCGAAGCTTGACGGATTGCAACACAAACCTGCCCCAAGTCCCTCGTTTGGTCAGGGTA
>CALJNJ010000116.1 GCA_937981945.1 uncultured Caulobacterales bacterium
GTTCACTGACGGCGATAAAGCGTGTTTGGTAGAGCTTCTGTCAAATCCTGACGCCGTACAAATGACGACGCCGGGTTCGCCGCTCGACAGTTTTTTCAATGCCGTCAAAGATAAAGGCTGGTCCAAGGAAGTCCCGGCGGCAATCGAAGGAACGTCCAGCTGGTCCATGACCCCTGACGGCAATAGCGGTATTACGGACTTTTTGACGGAATTTTATGACGCCGAAGACGCAGCAGCCGCGGCGGGCGCCGCGACGACAACGTCCGAAGACATTGCTGCAGCCAACACGGATAATTGGCAACCCGTGGATGACGGGGATGATTGGCAGCCGGTGAATGACGGCGGAAGCCTGCAGGCGGCCACAGCCGGTCCGGGCGGATATACGCCGGGCGCCGAACGCGCCCCTTGGCTCAAATGGATTTTAAGTATTCTGTTGCTGGCCATCGTCGCGGCGGCAGCCCTTTGGCTGATCTCCCAAACAATTGTCTCTGATGATGTGCCCGGCGACCGGGCCCGGATTGAACTACCGACCGGCGAAAAAACCGATGAAGAACAAGCGCCGCCCAAATCCGCCGATGAACTGGCCTGGGTAACAGCGCTCGAAAAAGATACACTGGAAGGATACCGGGAATATCTCGAAGCCTTCCCTAACGGCCGCTACAAAGATAAAGCTCAGGAAGAGATCGACGCCTATGACAATAAGGCATGGGAGACCGCCGAGCGGCGCAATACCATTTCTGCCTATGAAGACTATCTGGCCAATTGGCCCGAAGGCCTGCATGCGCCCAAAGCCAAAGAGCGCATCGAGCAAATGAAAGCCGCCATTGAAGCCGCCAAAAAGGATGCGGCGGAACGGGCAGCCGCCGAGAAGCGCGCCTGGGAAAAAGCCGAGAGCGCCAATTCGGTGGACTCTTACCAAAATTATCTGGCCGCTTATCCGTCCGGGAAAAACGCGGCGACCGCGCAAGAGCGTATTAATCGTATGCTGGCGGATAAAGCGACGGCGGAAGCCGCTGCGATCGAAGAACAAGCTTGGAATTTGGCCCGTACGAGCAATACGGTTTCAGGCTATGAAACCTATTTATCCAGCTATCCGTCCGGCAAATATGCTCCGCTGGCGAAAGCGGCTCTGGAAGAGCTGAAACCGTCGCCCGGCAAAACCTTCCGCGATTGTGATGTCTGTCCGCTTATGGTCACATTGGCCGGCGGCAATGCCAATTTAGGCGCCGGCGAATCTGAAGACGGCGCCCGGCCCAATGAAAAACCACAGCGGCCCGTTATTTTCAGCCGTCCGTTTTCCATTGCGGTCACCGAAGTGACATTTGATCAATATTCAGCCTGTGTTTCAGCCGGCGGCTGTTCCGGCGCGCCCAATAATAATGGCTGGGGCGGCGGTAAACGTCCCGTCATCAATGTCTCTTGGGACGACGCCCAAAAATATGCCTCTTGGCTGTCCAATAAAACCGGCAAATCCTACAGCCTGCCGTCGGAATCCCAGTGGGAATACGCAGCGCGCGGCGGTGACACCGGGCTTTATGCCGGCGGCTCCAAAAAAGCCATGTGCGCCTTTGCCAACGGCGCCGGATCCGAATCCGGTCTGGCTTGGGCCAATTCCGAATGCAATGATCTGTCAACGGACCGTACCCTGCCCGCCGGCAGCCTGTCCGCCAATAAGTTCGGCTTGAAAGACATGATTGGTAATGTGGCGGAATGGACATTGGATTGTAACACGCTCAATCTCAAAGACGCGCCCACAAATGGTGAGCCTGATCTGCGGGGGTCTTGTAATCAGCGCGCCGTCCGCGGCGGGTCTTGGTTCTCAGGTCCGGCCGATCTGCGCTATTCCGCCCGTCTCATGCAACGCCGCGGTGACAGTAATGACTTCACCGGCTTCCGAGTTGTGCGAAATTAGTTTGGAGCTTGCCTTTAAGCGCATTTGAAATCGTTGAAAACATCAACTTAAGCCTGTTTTGAATTCGCTTTTAATTGAGCCCGTTAAAGTTATAATCTCGCCTAAGGGCGCTGATTATGACAGAAAATTCCAATAGCGGAAATTCCTCCCGCACTGTATTTTTCAGCTATTCACGGGCTGATCAAGAACATGCTTTGCCGATCATCAAAGCCATTGAGCACAATGGATATGGCGTATGGTGGGATGGCCTTCTGGAAGTGGGCACAACATTTTTAGACAGTACGGAGCAAGCTTTGGAATCTGCCGAGGCTGTCGTGGTTTTATGGTCAAAAACCTCCGTTAATTCGCACTGGGTTCGGGACGAAGCTACCAGTGGCCGCGTGCGTGATCGGTTAGTCCCTTTATCTCTGGACGGCACGGATGCGCCTTTGGGTTTCCGCCAGGTCCAGATCATTAATATGGAAAATTGGGACGGCGCGACAGACGCGCCGCAAATGCTGGAAATTCAAAAAGTTCTGGCCCAATATCACGACGCCCCCTCCCTTGAGGTAATGGCGGCGCCCACAACGATCAGCCTTAAGACGCCCAAAATTTCTGATAAAATTACGCGGCGCAATATGATGATCAGCAGCGCCGGCGCGGCGGCTGTGGCGAGCCTGGGGTTTTACGCCTTGCCGCGACTGAAAAAACAGCCCGGACGATCGGAAAACAGCTTGGCCGTTCTGCCGTTTGAAAACATCACCAATGACAGTGCTTATGATTATATCGCCAATGGATTATCGACGGAAATCCGAAGCAGTCTGGCGCGAAACCCGGCCCTGAAAATTGCGGCCAGATCATCCTGCCAATCTCTGGTCGAACAAGCCAAGGGCGCCAAAGAAATCGGCGAGAAACTCGGGGTTGCCTACATTCTCGAAGGATCGGTGAACATCATTCAAGACATGGCCAAAGTGTCCGTTGATTTCATCAACAGCCAAACGGGCTTTAGCGAAAACGTCCAATCTTTTGAACATCCGGCAGACAAAATATTGGAAATTCACGACGAAATTACCCAGTCCGTTTATGAAACTTTGTCCCTGAAATTTGATGATCCCAATAATGACATTCAGCCCACGCAAAGCGCGGCGGCCTTTAACGAATATCTCAAAGCGAAAGAGATCATCCAGACCTCAACGCTGTCAGCTCTTGAGGTTGATCGGGCCATTGGATTTTATGACGCGGCTTTGGCAGCGGACCCGAATTTCGGACTGGCTTATGAAGGCAAGGCGCAGGCATTATTGTGGAAAACCATGACCGGGTCTGACGTCAATAAGGTCAGGTTAAACCGCGGCCGGGCCATTGAAGCGGCCCGCCGGGCCACCGAGGTTTCGCCCAACCGGTCATCCGGTTATTCCACGCTCGGTTATATTTTATTTCTCGCCAAGCTCGATATATCGGGCGCGGCGGCTCCCTTTGAAAAAGCCGCCCAATTGGGCGTCGGCGATGCGCCCACACTGGCGCGGCACGCTGTCTTTTTGGCCGCCATCGGGTCCGGTGAAAAGGCCCGCACGGTCATAGAGCAAGCCACAAATTTGGATCCGCTCAACCCAACAATTTTTGAGGTCGCCGGGTTTGTGCATTACGCCGCCCGAAGATATGACGAGGCCATTTCGGCCTTTGAGAAGGTTCTCAGCCTCAATCCGGGGCGGTTTAACGCCCATGCCAGAATTGGGTCGTCCAAAATCCTGCAAGGCGACGTGGCCGCCGGAATGGCGGCTTGTGAGACCGAAAACAATTTGATGGAAAAACTGCCTTGCCAAGCCATTGGTTATTATCGCTCCGGCGATAAAGAAAGCGCGGAGCGTGCATTTGACCGGCTACGAACCGAGTTTGGAGACGCCGGCGCCTATCAACAAGCGCAGATTTATGCCGCCACGGACAGACCGGATAAGGCCATGGAAACCCTGACCAAAGCTTATGATCTGGGGGATTCAGGTCTGACCCTTTTGAACGTGGATCCGTTCATGCAACCACTGCGCGACAAACAAGAATTTCGCGAACTTCTTGCTAAATTGGGATATCCGTCATAAGGGTGGCCCATTGGAAAACACGGGAGCGCAAAATGAAACTTTTCCACATAACCATCGCATCTATGGCAATTCTGGCTTTCGCCGGTTGTGAAACCACCGACATTGCCGAAGAACCCAATCTGACCTTGCAGGCCCAACCTGATAATGTTGGGGCCGGCAATAATAAGATGCAAGCCACTGAAACCGAAGAAACCTGCGAAACAGAAAACCCTGATGATCTGTGCGAAACCGGCGGCGGCGCCGGCGGACCGGTTACGGGACAATAGTCAAAATTACGGATCGGTGCAGACTTGCTCTGCGCCGTTAACCGACCCCGGTTCGGTGCAGGCTTTTATCCAGTCTTTGAAGGCGGACACTTTTGTGTACAGGCCCGGCTTACCGTCGGATGTGCAATTTTTCGTGCCGCCGCTGATAATACCGACCAATAGGTTTCCGGCAGAAACCGGACCGCCGCTGTCGCCATAGCAGGTTTTTCGAGCCTTATCGGCTGCGCAAAATTTGGAGGCATTTAAATGTTCAGCTTGCCAAGACGTATTGGCGAGACAGGCTTGTCGTGTGATCGGCACGAGTGACAACATGCGCAGGGCTGCAGAAGGTTCCATCCCTGAGACCGGGCGGGTTTTACCCCAGCCATAGCTGATGATATCTCTTGCATTTGCAATGTCGGATTCGCTTTGACTGATATCTAAATATCCAACCAATACCGGATTGACTGAGCTTGAACCCCGCCGGGTGGCCATGAGACTATATTTTTCGCGGCCGGTTTTGACGTCCCAATTATAAAGCCGTCCGGAACGGTCCCAGGTCAAAAATTGCCTATTTTTGTCATGTAATACGGCGCCTTTGATAATGCCGCCCTGATAGACGCGCGCAACAGGCTTACCGTCGGATAAGGACCAAATTTCCGCCGTGCCGAACTCTGATCCGGCGATGAGGTATTTTTTGTCCGCAGACAGATATGCCATGCTGATCGGAAGGCTGTGATCCATTTGATGAAGACGTTTTTTGCGCTTCATATCCCAAATCTCAGATCGCCCTTCCAGCGCCGTCAGATAAAGCTTCCGGCCATTGTCAAAAACATCCGCCTGTAAATAATTGCCGTCAAATCCGGTGCTGATTTTGTGATATAGTTTTGTTCTTTTTGTATCCCAAATTTCCACGTCACCGGCGCTTGACCACAAGGTCAACAGCCGGCTGTCTTCGTGAAAAGCGGCGCCGCGATAGTCACGCAGCCCTGCCCTGAATTTTCCGGTCACGCGGCCCGTTTCAAAATCGATAATTTGAACATTGCTGTTTTTGTCGATCAAGACGAATTGATCCTTGGTGTCTTGGCGTAATAAATCATCATATGACGCCAAAGCGGTCTTTGATAAAACGGCCCCGTCTGATGATCGCACAACTTCGACAAAATTATAGCTGGTCCGAACGAAGGCCTTCATATGCCCAAGACGGCGCGTCTGAATAACTTGATCGCCGTGATCAGAACGGGAAATTTCATCGCCGGTCCGGGTATTTCGTAAAATGCAAACGCCCGCATAATCACAGACGTCCACGCGGTTCGGGCCGGCCTCCGTCACCGCCGAGATTTGCGCCTGAGGAAAATCAACATATGTGCCGTCACCTCGCCAAAGCCGGGCGGATTTTTGTCCGATGGCGACAACGGCCTTCATTCGGGGGAGAAACTCGCCCTTATGTAAAATCTCCCCGGGTAAAGAATAAGTCTTTGCCTGAGCGTTACCGCCGAGGTTACGGACCGACATTTGATCAGCATTGACAGAAAAAGCATGCCCGCCGGACATCGTATCATACCAATCCAAGCCACCGGACAGCGGCGTGTCGGTCAAAACCTTTCCGCGTTTTATATCGATGACTTTTAACAACCTGTCCGATGTCAGGATTGCCAAGCGCGTCTTGTCATCATCCAAATAGGTTTTTTGAATCTCGTTCCCGTCCCTTGATCTTACTTGAACAATCGGATTGTCCGGAGGTTCGAACTCGATAAGCGCAATATCATTCATCAATCCGGTTTTTTGATAGGCCGGATGAGGAATTATCTTTTTGATTTTACTTTTACCGGTCAACTCTCCGGCTATGTTCCCCACATCCAAGCGAACGGCGAAATGCTCCGGCTTGGTACTGTGTTTGAAACAATGGGCCGCAGTGACGGCCCATTCGGGCGCAATGAGCGTAGCGCCGCAAACATGGCGCAATTCCCAAAGCGCTTTGTTCGGATATTTATTTTTCAGCCATTGGGACGGTGCAAAGGCTTCCGTATTGATCAGCTGCGCCTGAAAAGGTGCTGCGAACCGAGGCACTGTGACGGAATTATGGCTGTAGGGCGGGCTATAGTCATTGCAGGCCGCCGGACGCTCAGCCTCGGGCATTTCGCAATAGCCGTCAGCGGTCAGCCGGGCGCGGGTTTCTTCATGCATGCGCTGCTTCGCTTCGCGCTTTTCCTGAGCAGCACGTATTTGCTGTATACTCGTTTCCGCCTCAAGGTCCGTTGCAATGGGAATGTCCGGTTTTTCGTCGAAAAAAGCCCGGGCGGCCTCTGATTGCGACCACGCGATTTGCGAACCGGCGGCATAAGCGCAGCACATCATGACTGTGATAAACAGTGATCTTAAAAACATATTTCGGCCCCGTAACAGCTTCGCATAACATGTTGCTACGCGTGTTGCAATTTCGGGTCGGTTTCTGTTAGCGTGAAGATGTTGAATTATTTGACGGGTGCGCAATCATGAAAATTTCCAACCGGGACATGTTCCCGGCAACAGCAACGATTGAGAGTTTTCAGGATATTGAGCCATTACTGGACCAACCTGTTTTTGACGATGCGTTTAAAGCCCATGATAAAGCAGCTTTGAAAGCCAAGAAACTTTATCACCGGTTTGGGCAAATCGCGATCATGATGATTGCGTTTAGCGGGATTTTCACCATCGCTGAGGCCCTGTTATTTCCCAAACTGTTTAACAATATTATTTTGACATTATTCGCGGCCACCATGGCGTTTTCCGGATTAGCCCTGCAATTTTACATCATGGTCACCCGGCAAAAAGAAAAATGGCTTCTCAACCGTTACGCCACGGAATTCATCCGAAGTCTGAAGTTTCAAAGCTTCGCCTTAGCCGATCAGGCAAGCTCTTCGGATGATTTAAGAAAACTGACCCAAAATTTTGCGGCCAAACGCATGGCTAATCTTGAAAATGATTTAAATGCCGGCCTCTCAATTCTGACTGAATTTTTACCGGCCAAAGTCCTCACGGGGTCCGAGAAATATTTTACGGAAAAAACAAATCATACGGCTATCGGCAAAACCGCCGGTGAGGCCTACCATG
>CALJNJ010000117.1 GCA_937981945.1 uncultured Caulobacterales bacterium
CAACTCCTACTTTGTGCCCTTTTCCGATCTTGTAATAATTTAGCGGAGAATAAGTTGTAATGCCGGCGCAGAGCAATGGCGGGACGGCTTTTACATCCAGGTTTTCGGGAATACGAAGAACGAATTCTTCCCTGACCGTAATTTCGGCGGAGTATCCGCCATAGGTCATTTTTCCGGTATGCTTATCAGGGCTGCCATAAGTTTGGGTAGCACGCTTTTCGCAATATTGCTCTTCATCATCATTGCAGGCTTCGCAGGCCAGACAGCTGTCGACCAAACAGCCAACCCCGACTAAATCCCCTGTTTTAAATCCGGAAACCTCTGAACCGATTTCGGTTATTCGGCCAATAATTTCATGCCCCGGAACCGCAGGATAAACAGCATTGCCCCAATCATTATGAGCGTAATGAATATCGCTGTGGCAAACACCGCAATAGTCAATTTTTATACGAATATCCCCTGCCGCTGTTGGTCGACGTTCGATTTTGATTGGCTCTAATTGCGCTTCTGACGACTGAGATCCGTAAGCTTTAACCTGCATTATTCACCTGTATTGTTAGATTGGCGGTTGAAATATAACACCATCAATTTCGTATTTTTGCTCAGGGGTCAAGCGATCAAATACTTCTCGGTATTTTTCATTGGCCTTTCGGTAGCCCTTTTGACCGGACTTAAGATAATACTCAGCGGCGCGGACGTCATCGCGGTCAAAGAACAGACCCCGTTCATAGGCTTCCCCGATTAAAAACAAGCTTTTGAAATGACCTCGTTTGGCTGCTTTTTCCAATAAAGGCATGGCCTCATCGTAATTACCTTGATCGTAAAGCTGTCGACCCAAGCGATAGTTTTTGTCCCCGCCCTCGCTGAGCGTTTGATATCCCTTGGAAATGGTGAACTTGCTGACGCGATAAGAAAAGAATGCAATTAATCCGGCCTTTACGGCGTAGCCGGCGTTCAAATAACCACCATTGCGGCCGGCCCAATGTAGTAGACCTAATGTCATGACGACCGGGGCGAAATAAACATAAAATTGGCGAAACTTGCGGTTCCTTTCCGCAAAATAGAAACACATGCCAATAATCAACAATGCAATAAGGTCAAATTTCCAAGCACGGGACCCGCCGGTCGATAACAGATCAAATATGACATTCAGCGATAATTTAACGGCCACGAATGGCGCTACGAATAAAACCGCCCAGGCTCTGAAGCTATCTTTGAAATACCGAAAATGGATTCGAATAAAGCCGGGTACATAAGCGGAATATGTCAGCATTCCTGCTTTTCGGACTAAGTTTGATGCCTGCGCCCTTTTCGTCTTCTTCGACATGAGACGATGCTAACGGACCCGAGGCTCTATAGCAAAAATTATCCGTAAAAATTTCTAAACGAAAAAGTCCGTATTATCACCACCCAGCTGTACGGCGCCCCAATTGCGGGCAAACCCGATCGGGTTATTGGCGACGTGCGCCCGCGCAATGTGAATATCATGCCAAATGTCCTGGATCGGAGATCCGTTATAAACGCTCCGACCGCCGGCCACATCAAACAACATGTCGACGGCTTTCATCATACGTTCGATGACCAAACTGGCTTGATACCGATATTTAATGCGGTCTTCCATGGGGATGTCTTGCCCTGTTTCGACCTTGTCCATGAGCTTATCGAAATTGCGATACAAAATAGCCTCGGTCTCATCGATTAGATTTGCACATTCCGCAACGCGCCGCGTGACATCAGGATCGCTCGCCAAACGCGTCGGATCCGTTGAGCTTGACGTGGCATTTTCGATAAAGAGTTTAAGCGCGTGCTTCGCGGCTCCGATGGCCGGCGTGCAGACCACACGTACAAACATTTGGGCCCATGGAATGGAATACATAGGATTGTCTTGGAAGTGCTTGCGCATAAAGCCGTCTATTTGATGGTGTGTGCGATATTCAGGCACAAAAACCGGCTTATCGATAACGATATCGTTTGAACCTGTCGCTTGAAGTCCCATAGCATTCCAGGTGTCTTCGATTTCATAGTCAGCCCGCGGCAATAAAAACGTTCTGTAGTGGATGTTTTCCTGACCTTGATCAAAAATCAAACCGCCCAGCAAAACCCAGTCACAATGCGCTGATCCGCTGCTCCATCCCCAACGACCGGAGAAGTTGAAACCGCCGTCGACGGTTTCAACCTTCGCCCCTGCCGGATTATATGAGGAACTGACTAATGTATCAGGTCCTGTCTTATAGACATCTTGCGCCGCTTTCGGGTCCATTAAGGACAATTGATAGGCATGAACGGCGATAATGCCGGATATCCACGATGTGGCCATATCGCGTTCCGCCAAGTCTATGGCGGCTTTGAAGATTTCTTGCGGCCTGCATTCCAGACCGCCATATTGCTTGGGAAGAAATGAGCGATAAAATCCGGTTTCGCGAATAGCTTCGACGACTTCTTTCGGAACTTGCCGATCTGCCCGGCCCTGCGCCGCAAATTTTGTTACCGTATCGAGAGCTCCGGAGACATCTAAAACTTCATCCGTAATCGTGGCTTTTCGCTTGGCTTGACCCACCTTATTCCTCCTCGGCATTTTCAGGCAAAATAACACGGACTGCGCATTTTTCAATGCGATTTAGTACGCAATAAGACAAAAACAGACGGAAAAAATGGCATTTTGCGTAGTAAATACCAAAAAATTCGACGATTTGTGCAAATGACCTATACAGACCGGGCAATTTGGGCGAAAACAAAATAGCAGTGAATGCAAGGATTCCTCATGAGCTTTAAAAGCCGAACGATTATTGTGACCGGAGGCAGCCGCGGCATTGGACGGGGCATTGCCGACGCCTTTGCCGGCAGCGGGGCAAATGTGGTAATTTGCGGACGCCGCGAGCCGCAATCTTTGCCAAATAATGCGGCGTTTATTTCTTTGGATATACGCAAACCCGAAGCAAGCAAGGCGCTCGTCGAATTTGCCTTGGATAAAACCGGGCGCATTGACTGTCTTGTCAATAATGCCGGCGGCACGCCTATGGAGGATGCCGAGCAAGCAGACCCTGTCTTGGTCGCAAAAATAATGGATTTGAATCTAAGTGCGCCGATTAATTTGGCGAGTGCTGCCTATAACGCACTAAAGGAAACCGGCGGTTCTATTATCAATATCGCCAGTGTTTCGGGAGTCAGGCCCTCACCCAAAACCGCTGTTTACGGCGCAGCGAAAGCGGGGCTTTTGAATTATACCACTTCCTTGGCTATGGAATGGGCCCCTCATATTCGCGTCAA
>CALJNJ010000118.1 GCA_937981945.1 uncultured Caulobacterales bacterium
TGTTTAGCTCTGGTCTTACCCATAACAACAGGCGCAACCACTTCCAAATGAGATGGATTTGGCGCCAGTGATAAGTGCACGCTATTGCCGTCAAATTCGCGATCGTCGGAAACACCCAGGTGATATTTGACGTCACCGGAACCGAAATCTTCACCGCCTTCTGCCACGCCTCCCAAAAACTCGTAGAAAATTGCCGAGTAAGGCTTTTGCATGACCGCAGCCATCACGTTCAACCGCCCGCGATGGGGCATGCCGAAATTAATATCTTTCAGACCCAGCTGTCCGCCGCGTTTTATGATTTGTTCGAGCGCCGGCAATAACGCTTCAGCGCCGTCAATACCGAACCTTTTTGTCCCGGGATAGCGCTTGTGAAGAAGCTGTTCAAAAGCCTCACCTTCAATAACTTTTTTCAGGATGGATTTGCGCCCTTCCGGCGTAAAAGAAATTTCCTTATCCGGCCCTTCTATGCGTTGCTGAATCCAGCTTTTTTCTTCCGGATTGGAAACATGCATAAACTGCACGCCAAAAGTGGAGCAGTAAGTTCGTTCCATAATCTCAATAATTTGGCGCAGAGAGGCCGTCTCCATACCCATAACGCCGTCAATAAAGATCGGGCGATCAAGGTCAGCTTCCGTAAAGCCATAGCTCTTATATTCAAGCTCAGGATGGCGTTTCTTTTCCTTGAGTTTCAGCGGGTCCAAATCGGCAATCCGATGACCGCGAACCCGGTAAGCCCGGATTAGCATTAAAGCCCGCAAGCTATCCTTGGTTGCACGCCGGACATCTTCATCGGATGCTCCGCTCATTTTCCCTTTGACTTTTTCCTCAACGCGAGCCGGTTCGGGCCAGTCCATCGTCAATGCAGAGGTGATCTCTCCATTGGCATCAACCGGCCAATCAGGCCGCTTCCAGACCGGGCCGTCGGCGTTTTTCCTGGCATTGGCAGGATCTTCGCCAAGCGATCTGAAATAGTTTTGCCAACTGGGGTCAACACTATTGGGGTTTTCCATATAGCGCGCGAGCATTTGCTCCAAATAGGCGGCGTTACCGCCGTCTAAATACATTTCATCCAGAAAAGCCTGGTTTTGATCTGAGCGGGATTTATCGGACATTTTGCTTCCTTATGCTTCCCTATATGAACGCCGGATTAGCCTTTGAGCACATCCATCATTGTAACGCCTAGTTTCGCCGGACTGTCAGACACACGAATGCCTGCTTTTTCCATCGCGGCAATTTTGTCTTCTGCGCCGCCTTTGCCACCGGATACGATAGCGCCGGCATGTCCCATTGTTCGGCCCGGAGGCGCCGTACGACCGGCGATAAATCCGACGGTCGGTTTCTTTATCCCCTTCTTGGCCATATGCGTAATGTATTCCGCGGCTTCCTCTTCTGCCGATCCGCCGATTTCACCAATCATGATGATTTGCTTCGTATCGTCATCATTGAGGAACAATTCCAGGCAATCGATAAAGTTCGTGCCGTTAATCGGATCACCGCCAATACCGATAGCTGTGGTTTGTCCTAAGCCAACTTGGGTCGTTTGGAAAACGGCTTCATATGTCAAAGTCCCGGAACGGGAAACAACGCCGCAAGTGCCTTTTTTGAAAATTTTGCCCGGCATAATACCGATTTTACACTCATCAGGGGTCAAGACGCCGGGACAATTAGGGCCGATCAGACGGGATTTTGATCCGACGAGCGCGCGCTTGACCGGAATCATATCGCGAACGGGAATGCCTTCGGTAATTGCGATGATTAATTCCATTTCAGCATCAATGGCTTCAAGAATGGAATCGGCCGCGAAGGGCGGCGGAACATAAACAACAGATGCCGTCGCGCCGGTTGCGTGCTTAGCTTCATGAACCGTGTTAAAATTTGGCAGACCAATATGCGTCGTTCCGCCCTTACCCGGCGTGACGCCTGCAACCATTTTCGACCCATAAGCAATCGCCTGTTCAGTGTGGAATGTCCCGGTTTTACCGGTCATACCCTGCGTGATGATCTTTGTGTCTTTATTGATAAGTACTGACATTATGCGGCTCCTACAGCAGCGACAATTTTTTGCGCGGCATCGTCGAGGTCATCCGCCGCAATCACATTGAGGCCTGAATTGTTGATGATCTCTTTGCCCTTTTCAACATTGGTCCCTTCGAGGCGAACAACGAGTGGTACTTTCAGTCCAACGTCTTTCACGGCCTGAACCACGCCATTGGCGATGACGTCGCATTTCATGATGCCGCCGAAAATATTGACCAAAATGCCTTCGACATTGGGGTCCGAGGTGATGATTTTAAAAGCCGCAGTGACTTTTTCTGTTGTCGCGCCGCCGCCAACATCGAGGAAGTTAGCAGGCTCTTTGCCGTAAAGTTTGATGATATCCATGGTCGACATAGCCAGGCCTGCGCCATTGACCATACAGCCAATATTGCCGTCGAGCGCCACATAAGACAAATCATATTTGCCGGCCTCGATTTCCTTTGCGTCTTCTTCCGTTTCGTCGCGAAGCTCTTCCACATCAGGATGACGGAACAAGGCATTTTCATCAAAACTGATTTTAGCGTCCAAACAATGCAGACGCTGGTCTTCAGTGACGATGAGCGGATTGATCTCGAGCATGCTCATGTCTTTGGCCAAAAATCCGTTGTAAAGTGTACGGCCAAGCTTTGACGCTTGTTTCGCCAGATCACCTGACAAATTTAATGCGCGAGCCAAAGTGCGTCCGTGATGAGGCATGAACCCCGTCGCAGGATCAACGTCGAAATTGATCACTTTCTCGGGTGTATCGTGCGCGACTTCTTCAATATCCATACCGCCTTCAGTTGATGCGATAAATGAAACCCGAGAGGTTTCGCGGTTGATGATAATTGAGAGGTAAAATTCTTTTTCGATGTCGGAGCCATGTTCAATGTAAAGCCGGTTGACTTGCTTCCCGCCTTCGCCCGTCTGGGCCGTCACCAAATGAGCGCCGAGCATTTGCTTGGCATTTTCGACCACTTCCTCGACGGACCAGGCCAAACGAACGCCGCCTTTATCGCCGGCGCTGTCTTCAACAAAGGTTCCTTTACCGCGCCCGCCGGCGTGTATCTGAGATTTAACGACCCAAAGCGGTCCTCCGAGCTCTTTTGCGGCCGCTTCAGCTTCAGACGCATTAAAAATAGCGATTCCTTTAGAGACCGGCGCGCCGATTTCCTTTAGGACAGCTTTGCCCTGATATTCATGTATATTCATTGAGAACTTTCCGTCATTTTTCGAATCTATCGGGCAGAATCTCTGCCCTCGGGAATTAGAGCGCTTTCTATAAGGGCCGACTGCTGAGTTCGCAACCGTTAAACCGGCGGAAAATAACACACAAAGAGTTGATTGCTCAGCAAAGGTTCATCTGGCATTTAGGATTGTATAAAGTAACTTTTTAGGTATTTTTGGTCTCAAAAGGAGCAAATCATGACGATCGCGCGCATTTCCACTATTACAGTTTCAGCTTTAGCTTTGCTTTTCACCGCTTGTGGCGGCGGAGGCGGCGGCGGCGGCGCAGGTTCAGGCGGCGGCTCATTTGGTCCAAATCTCATCGGAGGTGATTTGAATTATCAGCCGGGTGTCTTCAATTCTGCAGGGTCCTACAAGAATTTCTGCCAAACCCCGCGCACCGGAACGAACGACCAATCCGGGTCAAACGTAAATGAAAAATTTTGGCTGAGGTCTTGGAGCAATGAAACCTATCTTTGGTACAATGAACTTCCTGACATTGATCCGAATAATTCGCAAACACCGCTTCAATACTTCGATGAATTAAGAACAACTGCCACAACGGCGTCCGGTAATCCGAAGGACCGGTTCCATTTCACTTATGATACCGAAGAATATCAGCAATTGGTGAACAGTGGAGCATCGGCCGGCTATGGTGCCCGGTTCCGTTTGATTTCGGGCGCGCCGCCGCGACAAGTCGTTGTGGCATATGTTGAAGCAGGCTCCCCGGCAGCCGCAGCCGGCCTGAAACGAGGCGCGGAAATTATCGAAATTGACGGGACTGCTGTTGTTGACGGCGACCCCGGCGCATTGAATGCCGGCCTATTCCCCGACGGCGAAGGGGAATCCCATACATTTGTTTTCCAAAATGTTGGGGCAACCACGACAGAATCCGTGACAATTGTTTCGGATATTGTCGCCGCAAAACCTGTTCACACGACAGATCTCAAGACACTCAGTAATGGCAGAACCATTGGATATATGCTGTTCAATACGTTTGGAACTGCAATTGCCGAGGAAGCGCTGGCAGATGCCATAAATACTTTTAGCGCCCAAAGTATTGATCAGTTAGTTCTTGATCTTCGCTATAACGGAGGCGGGTTTTTAGATATTTCCGCTCAACTCGGGTATATGATTGCCGGTCCCAACCGTACCAACGGTCGTGTTTATGAAACTTTGGTTTTTAACGATAAGAACCCGACAACCAATCCGGTTACGGGAAACCCTATTACGCCGACACCGTTTCATTCAACCGGACAAGGGTTTTCTTTGAGCGAAGGCATATTACTGCCTGATTTAGATCTGGATACTGTGTATATCCTCTCATCCGCCAGCACCTGCTCGGCCAGTGAATCGCTGATAAACTCTTTATTGGGAATTGACGTGAATGTAGTGATGATCGGCACAACCAGCTGCGGTAAGCCTTACGGCTTTTACGGTACGGATAATTGCGGAACCACATATTTCACAATTCAGTTCCGCGGTGAAAATGACAAAGGCTTCGGTGATTATGCTGACGGCTTTTCTCCGTTTGAAGGCGCTGCCACAACAGGTGAGCCCGTCAACGGCTGTATTGTTGGGGATGATTTCAGCAAAGAACTCGGTGATTCGACTGAAGCCATGCTGGCAGCAGCCTTGACCCATATGGAAACAGGCGCGTGCCCGACAAATGTATCGGCGAAACCGCAATCTTTTGTCCGTTATGAAAAACCTCTGACGTTTGAACAGGGTAACCTTCTGGCCGACCCGAGAATTGAGAACCGTCTGATCCTTGAAAACAGCCGCATTCTTACGGAGCGATAGTGCGCCTTTTTACAATTTGCGCAGGCGCAGCCCTACTCACAGGATGCACAACTATGGATCATTCTAAGTCTGTCCCTGCCCTCATTACCAATGGGGATTATAAAACCCGCGCGGAGATCACATCAGTGATCTCATCTGCGCTGGGCAATCGCAAAGTGACATTGACTTCGGATGTGCTCACCAAAGACAGCCGGGTGATCATTGAGCCTAAAGGCGAACCTATGGACCCGTTTGGAAATCCCATGAGCGGGCGACTTTTGGGAAAACCCGATCATTTTGTATTGCGGGCGCTGGACGGGCAATGTTTCCTGCATCACGAGCAAACGGATACTTATCACGAACTCGAAACCGTAACCTGTTCGGTTCTTTAGGGCGCCCCGAACAATACATGCCACATCAATCTGCCCGGCAAAAATGACAATAAGCCGGGAATAAGAAGCGCGCCGAAGAACAGGCCTTTCACGGCCTTTTCATGTTTTTTGATATTGCCTTTCCGGACATAGTAAAACAGTTCCCAAATCGCGAAAAATGACAGCGGTACAAATAAATGGATCCAGCTCCATTTATCACCGTTCAGTCCTGTTATAAATAATGCGCTAAAGGCCGTAATTGCCATAAACACAACGAATATTTTGCCGATTATTTTATGGCTTTTTGTACCTTTCTTGCGGACAAACATCGCTGTCCCCAAAGCCAGAGCCCCAAACGCAAAAATCGTATGGAAAATAATTGCAGGCGATGCATTAAATAATAAATCAAGTTCCATGATTGATCTCCTTTTTTGCCATTAGACAAAAAATAATTTCAAATAAAAGCGACATTGCGCGGCTTGCCCCTCTTGATGCGCGAATGGTGCCTGTCTACAGTTCACGCATCGCGAACGGAGATGGTATTTGTCTGAAAAGCTTAGGAAATTTACGCAGTCAGGGATTGGGATAAGCCTGATCGCCGGCGTAATCCTTTCAATTATGGCCCCATATCAGACAGGCCAATACCCGCCCCTGAACCGTTTTTTTTATTGGACAATTCTGTGTTTCGTCGGCGGCCTGGGCGCCGGTGCATTTCTTCCGCTTGCAGGCCGATTAGGCAAAAATCCGGGCATTATGGCCACCGTTATCGGACAAGCTTTTATGGCAACGATTGCCGTAACGACATGTTTACTGGCGCTTGATTTTTACAGAACAGGTCAAATTTTTCCCATGCAGATATTAGTTATGACGGGTTTGGTCGGACTGATCAGCATCATTATAGCAGGCGTTGCGACCCTCTCTGAACGTGCCGAAAAAACCGATGATCCGACTCCCCGGCGGCCTGCATTATTTGAAAGGTTAAAACCGGCCTTACGGCAAAGCGAGATTTATGCGCTGATGGCTGAGGATCATTATGTTCGCGTGATTACGTCCAAAGGCGAAGACCTTATTTTAATGCGGCTTGCCGATGCGGTAAAAGAAGCCGAGCCGTTAGCGGGTTTATCCACTCATCGATCTTGGTGGGTTGCCGAGGCCGGAATTAAAACAACATCCCGATCCGACGGCAAAATCAGTCTGGAACTTCACACAGGACAAATAGTGCCGGTCTCAAGATCCAACGCAAAATCTGTCAAAGAAATTGGCTGGGTCTAAGCCCGCTCCTGACCATAGGCCCAGCAATTGACGTCACCAAAAGGCGGCAGGTGCGGCACATGATATAGCCGTTTTGACCCAATAGCTTCAGCAGTTTTAATCGATGCGATATTCTCTTCTGCGATAACATGGATCACGCGATCCCAGCCAAATTCGTCAAACGCATATTCGACGCAAGCGGCGCCGGCTTCTTTGGCGTATCCTTTTTTCCAGTGATCGCGATGAATGGTCCAGCCAATCTCAGGTTCAGGCCATCCTTCAGGAAACCAAGGTCCGACACGTCCGACCCAAGCGCCGGTCGCTTTTTCGATGACCGAGTAAAAACTGTAACCGTGGATTTGTTGATGCCCGATCACCACGGCCATATGCCGCCAAGCAGCCCCGCGGCATTGAGGGTCTCCGCCGATAAATCTCATAGTTTCGGCATCGGAAAAACAATCCGCCCAAGCTTCGAAATCAGTCTCGGGATCCACGTCCCTTAAAATCAAACGTTCGGTTTCCATTCTGACGGTCATCAATCTCTCACTTAATCAGGCGCAAAAACGGTTTTGAGGCACCGGGCGAAATCTCCGGAATATAAGGCTCACTGTCAATAAGGCTCTCATCCAAATCGTCTTCAAGCTGTCGAACTCTGGGTTTGAAATTTTTGTTTTTAAATCCGGATTTAGGTTTGAAAGAAGACCGAGCCTTAGATTTTGACTTGTCTCCGTTTTCTTTCGTTTTGGACTTTTTCTTCAAAGCCGCCACGACCTTCTTCTGGGAAAAAGAAAGCGCGTCGGCCGGTCTTCCCTTTTGAGGATCCTGAAACGCCGATCCGAATTTATCCAAACGCTCCGTGACGGAACCGGCGAATTCTTCTTCCCAATCCGTCAGCTTGCCTTCATCGGCGAGCTTTTTTGACAGGCGCTCTATTTTCCGCTGTGCATTGCGGGCAGCTCGTTGCCTCGCCTTTGCCCACTTTTCGCGCTGCACCTCAAGCGCCGCGTCTCGTGCCTCTTGCTCCGCCTGCCATTGCTTTTTATCGTAGTCACTCACCATCAGAACATAGCAAGAACATGCGTCAAGGTAAAGTTATTCCTCAACAGCGCCCATATAAAGCTCGAGCAAAGCTTCCTGCTCGGCCCGTTCATGGGCTTCAATTTTGCGCAGCCTGACAACCGTCCGCAAGACTTTCGTATCGAAACCAAAAGATTTCGCTTCGGCGAATACTTCCCTGATATCCGCCGCCAGTTCCGCTTTCTCAGCTTCAAGGCGCTCGATCCGCGCAATGGTTTGCTTTAATTTTTCGCGGGTCGCCTGACCCAAATTTTCCGTAGATTCCATGATAACACCTGTTTGAATGAGAATTTGCGCCACCATAAATTTTCAGCATGTTTTTCACAATGAACGGGCAAGGATTGTTGTGGACAGAAATCTGTTCTAAGGATGCGCTTCGGAGGCAGGCATGAAGTTTTTCAAATTACTCGGCATCTTGTTGGTTTGTCTGTTATTGATCGTGATGATCTGGTTCTTTGGGTACAAAGTCCCGATGACAGATAAAGAAATGAACGCTGTTTCAGCGCATGCTCCTTACAAAATCACCCCGGCCACCCAAAAGCTTCATGACAGTCTGACCATCGCGGATCTTCACGGAGACACATTGCTGTGGCGTCGCAATCCCGAACATCGCCATGACCGCGGCCACATTGATTTACCGCGCTTACGCGAAGGCGGTGTTGATATTCAAATTTTCAGTACGGTGACCAAGACACCGCGCGGGCTTAACTTTGACGGAAACTCCGCCGATGCTCCTGATGATTTGACGCTATTGGCGATCGCGCAGCTCTGGCCTGTTAAAACGTGGAATTCCATCTACGAACGCGCGGCGTTTCAGGCTCGTCGTCTGCAAAAAATGGAAAGCAATCGCGCTAATAATCTGATCATTGCCCGGTCCAAATCCGACATGACCCAAGAGCCCGGGACAATTATTGGCGTTCTGGCAACAGAAGGCTCTCACCCGCTCGAAGGTAAGCTCGAAAACATAGACCGTCTCTATGATGAAGGCTACCGCATGATGG
>CALJNJ010000119.1 GCA_937981945.1 uncultured Caulobacterales bacterium
GCGAGGCCAATGCCAAAGACCGCAATATCGAACCGGATGTGTTTCTGACGGCCCGGTTGGCCCCTGACATGTATCATTTACGCAAACAGGTCCGGGTGATCACTTCACTGGTGAAAAACTGCCCCCACCGTGTGGCGGGCACCGAGCCGCCTGTGTTTGAAGAAACGGAACAGACTTTCAGCGACCTCTATTCCACCATCGCCAGAGCCCGAGAAGAACTGGCCGGCTTTTCCGCAGACGACCTTAACGGCAAAGAGAACCACGCCTTTTCCGTCAAATTAGGTCCTATGGATGTGGAGTTTACCGGACTGACCTATCTGACGGGTTTCACCCTGCCCAATGTCTATTTCCATTCCGCGACAGTCTATAATATTTTGCGCCATAACGGCGTTCCGCTGGGCAAAATGGATTTCTTCGGCGGACGGATGTAAGCTAAAACATTACCCAAGCAATGATGAGAAGTCCCAGCAAGACCCGGTAGACCATAAAAGGGAACATGCCGATCTTGCTGACCAGCTTCATAAAAAACGAAATCGCAATATAGGCGGAGATGAAGGACAAAACGGCCACGATCAGACCGGTCGTCAGGTCCACATTGGCGCCCGCTTCGACCTTGGACAGTTTATAAAGCGCATAGACACCGCCCACTCCAATAATGGGCAGGCTCATCAACATTGAAAAGCGCGCCGCCTCCACGCGGGTGAAATCCATCATACGGGCCGCGGTCATGGTAATACCGGATCGTGATGTTCCCGGGATCAGCGCCAATGATTGGGCCAGCCCCATGGTGAAGGCCCCTTTCCAAGTCAGGTCCTCCGTTGTTTTGACACGGGCATTTTTGACGTCAGCCCACCACAAGATAATTCCGAAAAATATAGAGGTGAAGGCAATCAGTAAGGGCCGGCGCATGGCCTCGTCCCAACCGCCCATAGTCAGAAACAGGCCCATGAGCAGCGCCGGCGGCGTAGCCACAATCAAATTAAGCGCCAGAGCTGAGTTTTTATTCAAGCGGCGGCGAAGCAGGTCACCCAAACCGGTGATCATATTTTTCACATCATCTTTAAAGTAAATCATGACGGCAAACAGAGAGCCGAAATGGGCCATGACATCAATCAACGGGCCCTGGTCGTCCCATCCGAAGATTTTAGACGGCAAAATAAGGTGAGCAGAGCTGGAGACCGGCAAGAACTCGGTCAGGCCCTGAATAATAGCTAAAATGATGAGATACCAAATCGACATAAAGCGGCTTTAGACCTTTAGAGTTACCGGAGCGTTAGCGCCTGATCGGGTCTGATCCGGGTGAATCTATGGCCAAACTGCGGCATTTACGCTGCATTGACAAACTGTCGCACTATATAAAATTGGGATAATTCACAATATTTCCTATATTTTTCAACAATTTGACTGCAATTGAAGTTAGTCATTACAGACTATTTTTGACAGATTGTCGCATATTTATTTTGTGAATCATTTTAGATTCTCGAATAAAACTGCACGTTCAGACCCCAATTAACTTTCCGGTAACGGTTTTTCGCCCGAGTTCGGCAATATTTTGCCCCACATTTGAACCCAAGCGACCACTTCATGCCTTTTGACGATCAAATTTCTGATTTGTTATAGAGAGCCCTCGGCGTCCCCCCAATAACGCCATTCTTATAATTATGGAGTCGTTCATGCCGCAGCGCATGCTTAAATTCGTGGATATAGATCGGCAAATGCCCGATAAAAGAGACCCGCAGCTCCGCGCTGACGACTTTGCCGAAATTTACGGCGACTATATTTTGGAAAAGGCCGAAGAACAGGCCTCGCGCTGTTCTCAATGCGGGGTCCCGTTTTGCCAAAATCATTGCCCGCTGCAAAATAATATCCCGGATTGGCTGCGCCTGACCGCTGAAGGCCGGCTGAAAGAGGCATATGCCGTGTCAGCGGCGACCAACTCCATGCCGGAAATATGCGGCCGTATTTGTCCGCAAGACCGCCTCTGCGAAGGTAATTGCGTGATTGAGCAATCCGGTCACGGCACGGTTACCATCGGGTCCGTAGAACGCTTCCTGACGGATAATGCGTGGAATGAAGGCTGGGTGGCCCCCATTAAGCCGCGTACGGAGCGTGAACTGTCCGTTGGCATTATCGGCTCCGGACCTGCGGGACTGGCGGCGGCAGAAGCACTTCGAGAGCAAGGCTGGCAAGTAACAATATATGAGCGGGCTGATCGGCCGGGCGGTCTTCTGATTTACGGTATTCCGAACTTTAAGCTCGAAAAAGAGATTATCGAACGGCGCACAAAGCGCCTGGCTGACGGCGGTGTTAAATTTGAACTGGGCGTTGATGTAGGCGCCGATATTAGTTTTGAAAAACTCAGAGAGAAACACGCCGCGGTTCTGATCGCCACCGGCGTTTATAAGGCCAGAGACCTGGAATGCCCGGGCGCCGGTGCTGATAATGTTCGCCCTGCTTTGTCATTTCTGATCGACAGTAATAAGCGCGGGCTCGGCGATAAAATCAAAAGCGAAACCGCGGGCGGAAAAGACGTGGTCGTTATCGGCGGCGGCGATACGGCCATGGACTGCGTGCGCACGGCCATTCGTCAGGGCGCTAAATCCGTAACCTGTCTGTACAGACGCGATGAAACCAATATGCCCGGCTCCGCCCGCGAAACGTATAATGCCAAAGAAGAAGGCGTTGTCTTTAAATGGCTCGCCTCCCCAAAAGCTATTCTGGAGGATGGCGGCCGGGTAAGCGCGGTTCGCGCCGATAAAATGCGGCTGGGCGCCAAAGATTCCTCCGGCCGCGAAAAGCCTGAAGCCATTAAAGGCGCAGAGTTTGACGTTAAAGCGGATTTGGTCATCAAAGCCCTCGGGTTTTTACCTGAGAATATGGAAAATCTAACGCCGGAACTGACCACGACCAGATGGGGTACCATCCGAGTCAATCCGGTCACTTTTGAAACCAATTTGGACGGCGTTTACGCCGCCGGCGATATTGTTCGCGGCGCGTCTTTGGTGGTTTGGGCCATCCGCGAAGGCCGCGACGCCGCTGACCATATGCATTCATATCTGCTCTCTCAAGAAAGCGCTCTTTTGGAGGCCGCGGAATGAGCGACTTCAAAGGACAATGTCTATGCGGTGACGTGACCTTCTCGGTTTCAGGAAAAATCAATCGGGTATCTGCGTGTTATTGCAGCCAATGCCGCGCGCAAAATGGCGGCGGTGCATTTCACGGTGCTGAGTTTTCAGGAGAGCTTGTCCTTACAAAAGACGAGACCTTAAAATGGTACGCATCCTCAGAGAAGGCACGTCGCGGCTTTTGCGGCACATGCGGCTCCAGCCTATTCTG
>CALJNJ010000120.1 GCA_937981945.1 uncultured Caulobacterales bacterium
TCCCCTCGTTATATGCATAGAATTGCATAGTGACAAGCGATAGACTTTGGAGGGAAACATAGCCTTAGCGGAAGCCATATTGGTCTGCCTCACAGACAAACCCATGAGCGGCTATGATTTAGCCAAAAACTTTGATGCCTCTATCGGCTTTTTTTGGCGGGCGTCTCATCAGCAGATCTATCGGGAACTCGGAAAATTGCGTGAAAAAGGACTGGTTCAAAGTCAGGAAATCACTCAGTCAGGTAAACCCAATCGTATTGTTCACACGATTACGGAGGATGGCAAAAAAACTCTGAATGACTGGTCCAAAAAACCCGTTCGGATGCCGTCCCTAAAAGATGAGCTTTTGGTCAAATTTTACGCGCTCGAAAATATGGACGTTGACGCCCTCAAGGATCAGTTGACGGTGCGCATTGATCAACACCGCACCAAGCTTAGTCAATACCACCGGATTAAAGAGCGGTTTTATGACGGCAAGTCTCTCACTCGAAATCAACAAGGCAAACTCATCGTTCTGCAGATGGGGATCGACAATGAGCAAAACACCATAAAGGGGCTTCAAGGCCTGATGGAAAAAATCAGCGGACTGTAGCCTTAATCATCTTGTTGCTGTTCCCAAAGGCGGGCGTAAAGGCCCTCTTTCGCGAGAAGTCCGGCGTGCGTACCGATCTCTTCAACCTCACCGTCCTTAAGGGCAATAATTTTATCGGCGCTGATAATGGTTGATAGACGGTGTGCGATCACCAGACTTGTCCGATTGCGCGCCGCAGCTTCCAGCGCCTCTTGAATAGAATTTTCCGTGACGCTGTCCAGCGCGGATGTGGCTTCATCCAAAATCAGGATAGACGGATCTTTCAAAAGCGCGCGGGCAATGGCGACGCGCTGTTTTTCACCGCCGGACAATTTAAGCCCCCGCTCCCCAACTTTGGTGTCATACCCGTCGGGCAGAGCTGCTATAAAATCATGAATTTGGGCGTCGCGAGCCACAGCCTCAATTTCGCTTTGGGTCGCGCCCGGTTTGGCATAACTGATGTTATAACCGATCGTGTCATTAAACAGTACGGTATCTTGAGGCACGATCCCGATCACTTGGCGCAGAGAGTCCTGGGTCATATCCCGAATATCCTGCCCGTCCACTAAAACCGAGCCGGCCGCGATATCGTAAAAGCGAAACAGGATCCGCGAGAGCGTCGATTTTCCCGCGCCCGTGGGGCCGACCACGGCGACTGTTTCACCGGGCGCGATATCAAAACTGACATTCTTTAGAATGGGGCGGTCAGGCTCGTAATGAAAATTCACATTTTGAAAGGAGACAGCCCCCTTGACCTGTCCGATAGGGGCAGCCCCCGCGCGGTCTTTCACCTCAGGTTCCAGATCCAAAAGCGCAAACATTTTTTCCATATCCGTCAGAGCTTGTTTGATCTCCCGGTAAGCAAAGCCAAGAATGTTGAGCGGTCGATAGACCTGCATCATCACCAGAGTAATCGTGGTCATGGCACCAATGGTCATTTTACCGTCAAAGATAAACTGGGCCGCCAATAGCATCATGGCGATCAGGCCGGCGTTCATTAAAAAGCTTTGACCGATATTCACGGTGGCAAGGGAGGTTCGCGATTTAATAGCGGCTTTTTGATAGCCCGCCATAGCGCCGTCATATCGGGAGGTTTCAAAATTTTCAGCGCTGAAATATTTGACTGTTTCGTAATTGATCAAACTGTCAATGGCTTTGGCATTGGCCTCCGTGTCCTGCTTGTTCATATCGCGGCGAAATTTCAGCCGCCATTCCGTAGTCACAACGGTGAACCAAATATACAAAACCACGGTCGCGATAGCGATCAGAGCAAATTGCCAAGAATAGGCCACCCAAAAGGCAACGCCGGCAATGGCGAGCTGGAGAAGCGTCGGTCCGATATTAAACAGCAAAAACCGAAACAGGAAATCTATGGACCTTATGCCCCGTTCAATCACCCGCGATAATCCGCCGGTCCGTTTTTCCAAATGATAGCGCAATGACAATTTGTGCAAATGGGCGAAAGTCGCCGTGGCCACGGAGCGCTGCGCAAATTGCCCGACCGGCGTAAACAAATATTCCCGAGCTTCGCTGATCAAAACCGACACGAAACGAAGCCCGCCATAACCCAAAATCAAAGCCACGATAAACAGGCCCGCTGACGACAAAATATGCGTGATCCCTTCCGCGTCTTTGACAGCGTCGACACTGCGCCCGAGAAAGAACGGCGCGCCGACTAAAATGAACTGTCCGGCGACGGTCAGAATAAATGCAATGAGAGTCCGTAATTTGTAGCCGGGTTTGTCTTTTGGCCAAAGATAAGGCCACAATCTGAAAAAGCTTTTGAGCTGATAAGACAGACTCTGTTCAGAGGGCGTATCATATTTGCGTCCGCGCGGCATGAGGAGACATGTGGGGAAGCCTGCCGGCCAGGTCAAGCGGCGTGCGCAAATTGCCTCTTTATTTTCCGGCGCGGCTTACCTAAATACAGGTCAAATAACGGAGACTTTATGTCCTTTGCGCAAATCCTTTTAAAATCCCTGATCCTGCCGATTTTAAATATTATTTTTTGGCTGATTATTGTGGGCGTCATTATGAGCTGGTTGGTCGCCTTTAACGTCATTAATCTGAATAATCCGACCATGCGGCAGATCTATGATATTATCGACCGGTTTAATCGCGCCATATTGGATCCGATCCGCCGCATTGTCCCGCCCATTGGCGGTTTGGACTTTTCTCCGATTGTGGCCATTTTCGGTATTCAGATCATTCAAAACCTGCTGATTTTCAAACTCTACCCTTTGCTGGCCTAATTGAAGATCGCGGCGCTCATTCTCGCCGGCGGCTTATCGCGGCGCTTTGGGAGCGAAGACAAGCTTTTATATCCGCTCCGAGATCGCTTATTGATCGAGCATGTTTTAACCGCCGCACGCCCTGTCCCGTTCGACGGGCACTTTGTAGTCACCCAAGATCCTGATCCCAAGGCCGATTTGGCCCGGTCTCACGGTTTTGAAATTATTCCCATTCAGGAGCGCGACCCCGGCCAAGGGGATTCCATCCGCATTGGCGTAACCTATCTTTTAAACGCCGGCTATGAGGGCGTCTGCATCCTGCTCGGCGACATGCCCTTTGTGACGCAAAACTATTTGGAAGAGCTTTTATCAGCGGCGAGCGACCACACAGCCATATTCAGCCGCGCCCAAGACCGGCTTCAGCCGCCGGCCATCATCAAAATGCCGGCGCTTTATTCGCTCACCGTGTTGCGCGGTGATGAAGGCTTTCTGCGGCGCTTTGGCGAAGCCGATATGATGCTCGGCGAGTTAGCTCTGCCGGCGGAAATGGCCCGCGATATTGATCGTTTGGAAGACCTGTCAGACAATTCGTAAAATTGTAATCCAATATTCACGCGGTTACGTACTAATAGATTGCGATAAAGATTTCTATTGGGGGAGCCGGTCGCCATGGACATTTACAGTCTTATTTATGTGAGTTCCGTCAGCGGACTTTACAGCAAGGACATATTTCGCGAAATCGCCCTGTCGTCTCAGGCCTATAATTCGGCGCACAGCATCACCGGCATGCTGTTAGTTTTTAACGAAACGGTCATGCAATTTTTGGAGGGCTCGGAACCCGAAGTGGCGGTGCTCTACCGAAAGATCGAACAAGACAGCCGGCATAAAGGGCCTATTGTGGTTTCAACCTGCACCCTTAAGGCCCGAGAATTTCCGCATTGGTCCATGGGATTTAAAGAAACGCCGGGTTTGGAAGACCCGAATTTCATTTTCCGTCTGGATCAAAATACATTGAATTTGCGGTTCCCGGTGCAAATTTCCCGGACCACAAATGCCCTGCTCAGCAGTTTCAAGCGCAGTAGCGGACTCGCCACAGCATAAACATATAAGAATTTTTTTATATCTTTTTGTATTTGATGTGCTATACGGCGCGCCAATAGTAACTATCAGGTGCGCTAATGTCCGAAACGACGCAAGAAATCTGGCCCAAAATCGAAGCTGCCATCAAAGAGCG
>CALJNJ010000121.1 GCA_937981945.1 uncultured Caulobacterales bacterium
ATGATGAGAGACGATAAGTCGAACAATCCGGCTTCTGCGCCTGGCAACAATGATAACAAGCTGCAGGTCGGATAACATCCGGGACACGCAATCAGATTTGCGCCTTTCAAATCTTCGCGCGCATATTCCGTCAATCCATAAACGGCTGTCTTAAGCAAGTCTTTAAATTCATGAGGACGCCCGTATGTAGATTCGTAAAGCTTTGGGTCCCTTAGACGAAAATCGGCGGAAAGATCGATAACTATATCAACTTTATCTTTGATTTGAGCAATAGTTTCCTGACTTGCGCCGTGCGGAAGGCAGGCAAACACAACCTCAATATCGCGCCAATCGACGTCTTCCCATTTTTGAATGGCAGGCAGGCCCATACCTGCAAAATTCGGGTAAGTATCTTCGGAACTTTGACCGGCGCGCGAATGTCCCGTCAACGCCTTGATGCGCAATCCGGGATGAGCCGTGACCAAACGAATGGTCTCAGCACCTGTATAGCCGGAAGCTCCTAACACAGCGACATTTCTGATTGCAGTCATCATTTCCTCAAATAAAAAAGGCGCTTCGAAACCGAAGCGCCTGAAACATAAACAATTTTGCTTGTTGTATTATTAACGCTTGGAGAACTGGAAGCTCTTACGGGCTTTCGCTTTACCGTATTTCTTACGCTCGACAACACGAGAGTCGCGGGTGATGAAGCCTGCCGCCTTAAGCGGTTTACGCAAGCTTGGCTCGTAATAAGTCAAAGCCTTTGAAATACCGTGCTTAACAGCACCGGCCTGACCGGATAGTCCGCCGCCTTTAACGGTCGCAACGACATCATATTGGTCAAGACGCTCGGCAATCTCAAAAGGCTGACGAATGATCAGACGCAAAACAGGTCGCGCGAAGTAAACTTCCTGGTCACGGCCGTTGACGGTGATCTTTCCGCTGCCCGGCTTAACCCAAACGCGGGCAATGGAGTTTTTCCGTTTGCCGGTTGCATAAGAACGGCCTTGCTCATCAATCTTGGGGTCGGGCAATACAGTCGTGTCGACCGCAGTTTCAGCCGGCGCAGCAGCGCCGCCTTCCATGACGTTTTTCAGATCTTCTAATGTGTTTGTTTCAGCCATTTTAGCCCTCTTTCACATTTTTTGAGTTCATGGATTTGAAATCGATGACTTCAGGTGTTTGAGCGTCGTGCGGATGCTCAGAACCACTGTAAACTTTCAAATTCGACAATTGCTTACGGGCCAGCGGGCTCTCTTTTGGGAGCATACGCTGAACGGCTTTGCGAACAACCCGATCAGGAAAACGACCATCCAGGATTTTCCCGGCAGTCCGCTCTTTCAAACCGCCCGGATATCCGGTGTGTCTGTAGTAAATCTTGTCAGTGCGCTTTTTGCCGGTAAAGGCAACTTTTTCAGCGTTGATGATGACCACATTGTCCCCGCAATCGATGTGCGGCGTGTAGTCAGGGCGATGTTTGCCGCGCAAACGCATGGCGACAAAAGAAGCGAGACGACCGACAACGACGTTTTCAGCGTCGATCAAAATCCACTTCTTTTCGACCTCGGCGGTCTTGAGAAATTTCGTTGTTTTCATTTTTGCCTCTATGTACGGACCTTTGGTCCTTTAATGACAGGGGCGTTTAACATAGGAACACCCCCTGTCAACTGATTATGTCGAGACCTATATTAAATTACCTCATAAATTCAATAATTTAACAATACGGTTACATTTTACCGTATTTTTAATGGGTAGTTTTCCATAATTTTTTGATATTTTCTGCATTTTAGTTTGTGTACATAAAAGCTTGCGTCTGTTAAACCGCGCGCAGGCGGAGGGGAATCTTCGCTTAGAGCCCACATATTTCACACGCGCCCCGTGATAAGTGTGCGGGCTCGTTTCTTTTCTTCCGGTGGAACCATGCGCAAATATTTGATTCCGGCAGTGTTGGTCCTGCTACCCGCCTGTCAAGCCGAGCAGTCCCCCGTTATAGAGACGGCGCCGTCAAACGCCGGCGAACTTACCGTTCGCGCGACTTGGGAATTGAAACCGCCTAAAAAAATGGTCCGAGCCGGCGTTGCCCCCAAGCAAGGGTTTGCCGCCTCTATGGGTCATATTTTAATGGTCTCGGAAGACGGCGAAATTTACACAAGCAATACCGGGTTCGGAACCTTTACCAAGCTGTCCGACGGGCCGTTTGTTGATGTTATGGGTCTGGACCGCGGTGAAAATCCGTCAGAATTTCTGGCGCTGAGGGGGGATGGCAAAGTCTCTCTTTTTACAGAAATATCTGATAGTGGTTTTTCATCCCAAGAATTAAACATAACGCCTTCAAACATAAAGGGTTTTTGTCAATCGGCAGACGTTCCGACTGATAATTTAATATTGCTCGATACAAGTGATAGTTCTTACACGCTGACCGTATCCAAAGATACAATATCGACGGAAAAGAAAAGCATGTCGTGCGGGGATGCGTCTGACCCGAAGTCGGCCGACTATTATTATCTTCAAAAAGACTTGGGAATTTTTCGATCCGGAAACGGTGTTTTTACGGAGGGTGCAACAGGCGCAAACGCCCTGAAAGTCACAAATGGCTTTAGTATAGCCGGCTTAGACAATTCTGATTGGGTCTTCTCAACCTCAGCCCCAATGGGAAACACGTTTACCGGAGGTATGACCTTGATAAGTGATGCCGACAGCAACAGAATAATAATGATCGCCAACGACTATTTACTCAAACGCATCAATGGAGAGCTCAAAGAGCCCTAATAGCCAAGCTTGGCACTGCGCCAGAGCGAAACGCAGGATATAAACAGCAGAATAGCTAAAAACTGGTGTGCCAAAGATAGCGATAGCGGTGCAATGCTGAGCAAGGTCCAGATCCCCAGTCCAATCTGCGCTGTCAAAAGAACCATGAACATAATGGCCTTACCGCGCATCTTAGCGATCGATTTAACCCGCAACATGTAAATCAAAGCCAGCGCGAATAAAACATAAGCCAGAAATCTGTGATTAAACTGAATGGCGGGAATATTTTCAAAAATGTTTTTCCAAAACGGACTTAGGATCCCATAGCCTTCCGGAAAGAATTGCCCGTCCATCATGGGCCAGGTATTATAGGTTTTTCCTGCTTGGGTCCCTGCCATGAAGGCGCCAGCAATAATTTGCCAAAACAGCAAAAATAACAAAATAAATGCATGTTTTGGCGCGGTCGGGATTTCATTCGTAAAACTCCATCCATCCCGTTGATCCTTATAGGTAATATATAAGAGGCCCAGAATGATAAAGGCCATGCCCAGATGTGTCGCCAATCTGTATTGGCTTACGTCCACGCGGTCATTGGTCAACCCGCTGGCGACCATCCACCACCCGATGGCGCCCTGGATCCCGATCAGGAGCAATATTGAAACGAAACGAAACTTACGTCCTTTCGGCAATCTTCCTTTTACCCAAAAATACACCAAAGGCACAAAATAGGCTAAGCCTATAATTCGTCCGAGCTGCCGATGAGCCCATTCCATAAAATAAATGAATTTGAATCCGCTCAGATCCATATCGGAATGCTCCGCCATGAATTCAGGAATTTGCTTATATTTTTCGAATTCGGACATCCACTGCGCGTCTGAAAGTGGCGGGAGAGCTCCGCTGATAGGCCGCCATTCCGTAATCGATAATCCGGAATTGGTCAGTCTTGTTGCACCGCCGAGCACAATCATGCCCATCACAAGGACAACCATAATCAACAGCCAAACAGCAACCGACTTTGAGGGCCTCATTGATGAATAGGATGACATCACTATGCCCTTAGAAAATGGTCGGAGTGATAGGATTTGAACCTACGACCTCTCGTCCCCCAGACGAGTGCGCTACCGGACTGCGCCACACTCCGAAACCGGATTTTACGGAAAGCGCTGTATAGCATTCGTAAAAGCTAAGGCAATCATAAAGAAGAGTGTTCGGGTGCGACCCGTTATCCGGCGATGAAATTATCCCATTGTCGCCGTAAATCCTTCAACCTGTCCAAAGCACCTTCAAGGTCTTCTCTTTCGGTTTCGGTCAATCCGGAGTCAGTTTGAATAGAATGAATTCGTGTCACAACCCGTTCGGTTTCAACAGGTTCTTTATAGGCCGGTACCGGATCGGCGATTGCCGGCGCCTCCGCGTCTGCTCCGGCCGTTCGGTCGATTTCCGCCTGATCATTCACAGCGATCTTAATTTTGGGTTTTGTGGAAGATATTCTGTCAGGCACTAAAACCGTATCTTTAACATCTTTGGGAACAGCGGCCCGCTGGATGGAACGGCCCAGTTCCATGACGCGATTGGCGCCTTTGATACTGATAAGTTTTTGAACATCTTTGATCGGATGACGCTCATCATGAAGAAGTATTTTTATACCGCGTAAGAACTCTATGTCTTCAGGGCGATAAAACCGGCGGCCGCCGCCTCGTTTAATAGGTTTGAACGCCGGAAACTTAGATTCCCAAAATCTCAGGACATGGGGCTGCAGGTCCAGCTCTTCCGCTGCTTCACTTATGGTTCTGAATGCACGCGTCGTTTTGGCTTGCATGCTGTTCCTATCGTTTGCTCAGCGCCGCATCGACCCTTTCGCGCATCACTTGAGACGGTTTGAACGTAAGGACGCGTCGCGACGTGATCGGCACTTCTTCACCCGTTTTCGGGTTACGACCGATTCGTTCCTTCTTATCACGAAGTGAGAAAGTCCCAAAACCGGCTAACTTCACCGACTCACCCCTTATGAGTGCTTCGATCATGTGATCAATAACAGATTCCACTAAAGTAGCACTTTCCGTGCGTGACAATCCGATCTCTTTATACAATGCTTCTGCCAGGTCGGCGCGCGTAACTGTACCGGTGCTCATACCTATATTCCCCTAATGGACTCGGTATAAACGAAATTTGTTATATATTTCAACAGAATAAACGTCCAAATTGCAATGAAACGGCGTGTTTCTTCATTTAATAGCGCAATAGTGATGCGCCCCAGGTGAATCCGCCGCCAAATGCCTCCATCATGATGAGGTCCCCCCGCTTTATTCTGCCGTCCGCTATCGCAGCGTCAAAAGCAAGCGGAACCGAAGCCGCGGACGTGTTTGCATGCTTGGCCACCGTTGAGACAACTTGCTCCGGACGCAAACCCAATTGGCGGCCGACACCGTCCAAAATCCGTTGATTGGCCTGGTGCGGTACAAACCAATCAATATCTTTGGGTTCAATTCCGGCGGCTGCAGCGCATTCCCGCATAGCGATCGCTATATCTTTAACGGCATGGCGAAACACTTGGTTTCCGACCATTTTGACGTGACCAACCGTTTGAGTCCTCGAAGGACCGCCGTCGACATATAAAAGATCACAATAACGACCGTCCGAGCGAATGAAGTTTTGGATGAT